>NZ_JBJPHS010000044.1:0-52376 GCF_052939495.1 Phormidesmis sp. 146-12
TCTTAGCCTACATTTCCTTCCCATAGAATAAATCAACCCTACCCCAGAATGGGGGGTTGTGGGGCAGAAGCGCTAAACAACGCAGCGAAGAAACTTCACCAAATCGACTTGTCTAAAACTCAAACTTTTGCTTCCAGCGATTTGAGAAACTCAGTGTTAACGCCTGATTCACGAGTCAGCGCAATCTTTCCTGTGCGAGCAATTTCTCGAATCCCAAACTTATTGAGTACCTGCACGATCGCCACCATCTTCCCCGGATCGCCTACCACTTCGAGCGTCAGAGAATCTTCGGACACATCTACCACTCTGGCTCTAAAGATCTGCGCCAACTCAACGATCTCCGATCGATTGTTGCTCCCCGCATTCACTTTGAGTAGCATCAACTCCCGCTCGACACAAGGTACCTCAGTAATATCTTGCACCTTGATCACGTTGATCAGTTTGTAGAGTTGCTTCGTCAGTTGCTCAATGCTGGAATCATCTCCCGGCACGACCATCGTAATGCGCGATACGCCCATCTGTTCTGCGGGGCCGACCGCTAGACTTTCGATGTTAAATCCCCGACGGGCAAACAGCCCTGCAATCCGAGTCAAAACTCCGGCTTCATCCTCAACCAGAACAGAAAGGGTGTGCTTCATTGCCTTGGAAAAAATGCTGTGATGGGTTAAGGCTTGATTGAAGCCAGAATACCTCGACCGGAATCTCTGCCATCCTTCAGCAGAAATTGAGCTTCAAGCAGCCGTTGATCTATCCTATCGTGCGGAGGAGCGATCGCAACCAAATCTGACCGCCAACCCCCACAAGAATCTGCTCAAACTTCAAGAAATCTCCGCAGTATGTTTTCAAAAACACTTTGCTTTTTGACAGACTCAGTATTATTCTCTCTATAGATAGATGCGTCTTTACGGGCTACCCGGTCTAATCAATCTCTGTAAGTTGAATTGGAGCAAGCGTTTTATGGGATGGTTACAAAGACTGTTTGGACAAGAAAAGCCAAAAAATCCTGAGCAAGCCGTGAGTGGGCAACCCGTTCCACAGGCCCCGACGAATGCCCCCGGAGACACCACCGTCGCCGCTGAAACAATTCCCCCTGAGCGAGTCGGACTCAACGGTGAATATGACCAGAGTGGACTTGCCAAGCGAGTGGCTTTAGCCTTTGATCAAGACCCAATGGTGGCAGATGTGGATCACGTTTATGTGGCTCAACTGGGCACAACGGTTGTCTTGAAGGGTCAAGCCCCCAGCCAAGAAATTCTCAATAAGCTGGTTGAGATCGCTAACAATGTCAACGGAGCCAGCGCGGTCGATGCGGCTCAAGTCCAGGTTGGTTAGTCTTTGCAAATTTTTGCTGATGGTAGCCTACAAAAGTGGGCTACTTTTTTATTGAGGTTTTTTATTGAGTCTCTTTATTGAGTTTCTTACTGAGTTACTTTGTCCTTCGACTCGACTTTTCTACTCGACCCAATGCACTTGCACAAAGTGAGCAGGACGACCCCAATAATCTTGCACGACGCTGATGCTCTGCACCGTCAAATTAAAAGGAATCGCTGTCGTCACATATTGCTGTACAAATCGCCCCAATTCAGGAGTCAACTGTGCGGCAGTTGTGGCAGCCAACCCTAACCCTAAAATCTGCTCGATCGGCCCCCGTGGCAACAGTGCCGAAACGCCCAACGTTAACCCTGCCGTCAGTACCATCCCTACTGAGATATTTGTGCCACAGCGCGGATGGACGGCCAAATCCCATTCGCCCTGAGTAATGCGTCTCAAGGCCTGACTCACCGCCCGACTGACATCCGCCGTTTTGACTTGACCATAAAGGTAAAAGCCGCGATCGGTAGACAGTCCTCCCAGCGCATCCCCCTCTGACGTTGATCCACTGCTCAAGATCCAAACCGTGGCGTGCTCTAAGGCATGAACCTGTCGCAGGGTTAAAAGATCCTTCAGCCCTGGAATAAACCCAATTTGATGGATCAAGTCAGCGTCCTGGGTTGGCTGAGGTGTGGGAAGTACAGTAGTCCAAAAGTCGGGAGATGGGTTGATTGTTGTCGTCATCGCAGCACACTCCGTAGTCAGCAGACTGTAGAGGTCAAATTATGATTTAACTCTAGCGTCTGCTTTCTCAAAATGGCTGAGTGTTGCAAATTGTAAGTTAGCGTGGTCTATATCGGCTGATTAACCAAAGTTGCGAGGAACGACCCCTTGCGGGTAACTCGGAGAGAGCGCCGTGGGTGCGCCAGCTGGACTCGATTTTTCGCCAACCCCTCTGGAAACTTCGATACCGTTTTGCTCCAGAATGACGATCGGATCTGACCCAGCATTCACCTCAATTCGCTTCACCAAGATTTGACCATTAGAGAGGCGCTGTCCGGCGCTAACATAACGGCTGGTGGACTCGTTGGGCGCTTTGACGATCGCTTGGGCAGTTCCACCGACGACGACCACGCCACTCACTTCGACGGCTCTGGCTAAAGTTGGCTCTGGCAGAGGCGGTAAAGCGCTAATGGTCGGAACGCTAGGTCGCAGACCAGGCGCAGAGGGGGTGCCTTGAGGAACGGCTCTGGTCGGAGGATTGGCTGCCGTTCTCCGGTCAGACCCTCCTTGCGGAGAACGAGAAGAATCAGGAAGCTGGGGCTGTCGGGCTGTCTCAGTGCCTGTGTTGCCTCTCTCAGAAGGGCTTATGCCGCCAGACGTTCCGGCAGGAGTTCTCAATGTAATTAGGGGAGGCAGGCTGGCAAAGGGATCGTTCTGGGTTCTTCTAACGTTGATGCCTGCTTGAACTTGGCGGGCCCGCTCTTCTGGGTCAGTAGACTGAAGCAACCCCGGAACTCGACTGTTGGCAATCTGCCCTTTCTTAGCGGCGTTTTTCTCAGCCACCAGAGGTTTTGCAAAGCCTTGAGTAGCGGTTGGGCTTTGGGTGGCCTCTGCTGCGGGAGAAGGACTTACTTCTGGCGTGCTGGCAGTGTCTTCAGAGCCGCAGCCACCTACCCAGAGCGCCAATATTCCTGCACATGCAATCAGTAAAGGTCTACGCATTTCCTCTCCCCAAAAACTCCATTTCAAGATAGCGTCGCGTCCTCTGTCTAAGTTGAATCTTTTGAGAAGAATCTGTGTAGGCAACCAACTCAGGCGCTTGCAGATTCAGATCATCAAAGCTTTTGAATCAATCTTAAATGAGTGAATTCTGGAAACTTTGAAACTCGTTAAAACTTCTTAAATTTGAGGTTAGCTTTCTAGATGAATTAAGTATGCCCTAAATTTAAAGCGATCGATTAATTTATTTTGCAAGCAAAGCGATCGCAATCCTTGAAGTAAGTCCCAAATTCAGTTAGGCGCTGCGTAAAGTTGATTTCATTTAACTGCTGGATGTCTGAAAAATCACAGACAAATTATTGGCGGGCATGGGTACAACATTGACTAAATGTAACTGTTGAGATTGGGCAACGGACACAACTTCTTCTAAATCTCGAACTCCCCATTCAGGATTTTGCGATCGGAGGCTTTGATCAAATGCGGCATTGCTGGGGGCGATGTGACGGCCATTTTGTTTGAAGGGGCCATATAGGTAGAGAACTCCGCCGGGTGGAAGCGTTCGTTTGGCTCCATCCAATAAACCCAGACAGGCTGACCAGGGGGCGATGTGAATCATGTTGATGTTGACGATCGCGGTAATCGGTTCTTGACGTTGCTCAACGATCCAGATGGGGTCTCGCACATCTAGCGCGATCGGGGGATACAAATTGTCGGCGGGGTGATGGGTTTGCCAAGCGGCGATGCTGTTGCGGGCGATCGGGTTGGGGTCAGAGGGTTGCCAGTGGCGGTGGGCGAGGCGGGGAGCAAAAAAGACGGCGTGTTCTCCAGTGCCGCTAGAAATTTCTAACACGGTACCCGTGGGCGGCAAAACTTGTAAAAGCACGTCTAAAATAGCTTCTCGGTTGCGTTCTGTGGCGGGTGCGTACTGGCGATCGTCCATTGCTTACAGTTCTTAATTATTCTGAAATTATCTGTACAGTGCCCGTGTTACCAAACTCAAAAGACTAAGGAAATAGGTCGAGTCGGCTCCATAGTCGGCGTGCACCCAGTTGTGTTTGATTGTTGAAGTCCAAACAATCCACAGTAGCTCTTCCGATCGAAGTTATGCCTAAAATTCTGCTGGACTCGGCTTTTGCCTGAAAATGCTCATTCCATTGGTCAATTCTTGGATTGGACAAGCGCATTTCAGTCTCAGATTCAGGATCTTTACTGTTGATACGCATTCCTTTACGAAGATTACAGGATCGACAAGCGAGGGCCAAGTTCGATTCTGCATCTGCACCACCCCGATAGACAGGAATAATGTGCTCAACTTCAAAGGGAAAGTTGAAGACGAGTTCGGGAGCATGGCAGTATTCACAGCGATGAGCCGCACGATCGGCGGTCAGTACATAAAAGGGATTCATTCGATGACTTGCTGCAAAATTCCTTCCGATCGTGCCGTTGCTGCTTTTAACTCAGCTTCTACTAAGCGGTCTAGCTCTATTTGTTGGGCTGGGGAGAGGGATTGTCCGCTATCTCGTGCAGTTCGCCAGAGGTTCATTAACTCAGACAGGCGTTCTTGCTGCTTGGCACCAAAAAGATTGTCAGGAGAAAAGCTCTGAATCACCAGAAGTGCGCTGAATTCTTCGTTCTCTAACTGGACTGTCAGCCCATCCAAGGCCTCACCCACAGTTTTGCCGATGGAACGTTTGTCTCCGGCGATCGCTTCATAGATTCGCTCACCATTAATGTCGGAAATTGGCAAGATAGCAACAGTCGTCATGTCTTTACCCACTTCTGGAATCAAAGATAGTTCACTCAATTCACGCTATTTACAGCTTGTTACAGGTATTAACGAGCAGTTAAATTGCAATCCAGAAGCTTTAACAAACCAAAAGCTGCTAGTAGTTCCAGCGGTCTACTATCTCTAACATTTTGTTTGCAGAGATTAAACTTACTGATCCGTTTTTCCGCTTCTCTTTCAACATGCTTGAAATTTCAGCAAAACTCCGAAAAGGTTGGTGACCCTTATTCTTACTAATTTCTTGCAATCCCGCAACGATTTTCTTAGCTTTGTTAGAGCCAAGAAACTCCAGTTTGCGTTGCACATAAATCGCGATTTCTGGTTCTAATACCAAATCAACCAACAAATGATACTCATAAAAATCAGTTAATTAACCGATTTCTATCTCTCAGATTTGAAAAAACCAATCAGGGAAGCCGTTTCAAAGTCCCTCAAAATGGGGGATTTAGGGGGCGAGGATCTGTATCAGTAACTAGTGTATTTGGTATAAGATGCGGTTGAAGGCATCAATAGGAGGAATAGGTTTAGGTGAATTTGCTTCACTCAGCGTACAACGAACTACACTCAGGATCACTCGATCGCAACTGATTCAGCAAGAAGCAGAACTTGTGATCGCTTCAGCCGCACTTACTATAAAAGAAGCTGCGCTTAGAATTCCTTGATCGCAGCCAAATGTAGGAGAAGGAGTTCTGATTGCGGGAGAAGCCTCGACTATGACAACTCACTTGCTGCTTTGGATCGCTACATCAGTAATAAGAAAAAGTTAAGCGACAGCAAGCAACGCATAAGCGTGACAAACAGAACAAAGGGTGCAACTCGTGAGCAGAACGATCGCATTCATCGCACCATTGCTTCAATCTGGGAAGGCAAGACCTGTTTTGGGATCGCGAATATACAGACCTAAAACCAGCGAATCGAGGACTTGATCCCAGACTGGAGTCAGGCGATCGGCTTGATCTGCCCAATAGTCAAACGTAATCAAACACTGCACGTTAGACCCCAGCCCGATACAGATTCGAGAGAAGGCTTCCCGGTTTTCTCCAGCATCGATAAATTTGACTTCTGTCCAGACAATGCGGGCGATTTGGCGCTTGAGCGTGATGATTTCCCCCGTTTCGATCACGTTGCGCTTTTCGTCTTCCACAATCTTCTTAAGCGTGTGCTGAAGAGGAAACAGACTCCAATCTCCTTGAGGTAGACGGTTAAACGACATTTCTAGACGACAATCATCATCGGGGGGCTTGCGATCGAGAAACTTAAACGACTTGACATCTGGCTCAAAATGCCAATCATGGGGCACATCAAAGCGCACGGCCCCGCGGTCGGCGACAAATATTTTGTATCCTGGTTTCGATTGCCAGCGATGGTCTTCTTTCAGTTCCAGCGTCTCTTTGATCCAGCGAAGGTCGTCTTTTTTGCGCTTTGCCATAATCTGAAGGAGTGAATAGAATTCGACAAGGGAAGCGGTGCTGTCATGCTATCCAAAATTTGCCATTTGTATCCCGATCGCTTCATTTATTATCCAGAATTTGAGAGCGTCGATCGCTTGATTTGACTTCCCAAACTCTGGATTTCTCAAACCTTTACGCTTCGATAACGACTCGCAAATTGCCCCGCTTTTTAGAGACTCGACAAGACGTAGAAGACCCCGATCGCTCAAATTCTAGATCCAATAACGTCTGACCGACTCGCAGGTTTTGTAGCGACAAATAATTGATCGACTCCGGCAAAGAGGGATCAATAATTCGCAGATAGTTTCCAGGCGCATCGGGCACCAGGTTGACAATCATATGCACCAGTTGAAAAATGCTGCCCGTCGCCCAAGCCTGCGGAGAACAAGCGACTGGATACTGCACCGGGGCATTGTCGTTGGTGCGATCGTAGCCACAAAACAACTCTGGTGGACGCTGATACGGCTGGTGACGCGTCATATCCAACAGTCCTTTACACAGTTCTAGCGCCTGATCGATCAGACCGAGAGACCGTAGACCGATCGCAATCATCGCATTGTCGTGAGGCCAGACCGACCCAATGTGATAGCCCATCGGATTGTAGGCCGGCGATGACTTGCTCAAAGTACGAATGCCCCAACCATTAAACATATCCGGCCCGCGCAGCCGTTCTGCAACACTGTAGGCTTTCTCTGGCGTGAAGATGCCCAGATTCAAACAGTGACCGGGGTTAGAGGTGATGCTGTCTACATGATTGCCGTCTCCATCCAATGCCAGCGCACAGAAATCTTGATCCTCCATCCAAAAGTCTCGATTAAAGCGCATCTTGAGATCTCTGGCTTCTTCTTCCCAGCGATCGGCGAGATCGATCCGCTTCTTCATACGCGCAATCTGACTGAGGCGCACTTTGGCCGAGTAGGCGTAGCCCTGCACCTCACACAGCGTAATGGCTCCCCGTGCAAGCTGTCCTTTACGATTCACAATGCAGTTGTCCGAATCTTTCCAACCCTGGTTATCGAGTCCACGCTTTGATTTGCGGGCGTAGCTGAGGTAACCCGTTTCTTTGAGGTTGCGATCGATCCACTCCATCGCGGCCAGTGCGTTGTACCACAGCCGATCCAGGGTTTCATGATCCGCCGTCCAGGAGAAATATTCTGCGTAGAGCATGATCCAGAGCGGCGTAGCATCGACCGTGCCGTAATAAGGCGTATGGGGGATTTCTTGACAGCGGGCCATTTCGCCAAACCGGATTTCGTGCAAAATCTTACCGGGCTGTTCGTCGCGCCATTCGTCCTCAGATTTGCCCTGGTAGTGGGCCAAAATCGTCAGCGTCTCACGGGCAATCTGGGGATCAAGCAACAGCGTTTGAGAAGCGGCAATGATCGAGTCGCGCCCAAATAGCGTCGAAAACCAGGGAACCCCCGCCGAAAGCGCCTTATTCTTACCAAAGCTTTGACGCAAGAGATACACGTCCTGTTCTGCCCGCTCGATCACACGGTTAAACGTGCTTTTGTCCGATCGAATCTGCGTTACTTGCTGTTGCCAGGTTTGCTCCTCCATCGTTTCGGCCGCTTTGGCTTGAGACAGCGTGTAGGGGGCGTTAACGTGGGAAACCGATCGTCCGTTGCCCAACATTTGCAGCCGATAGCCTAGGGTTAGGGTCTCGTGAGAAGCCATCTCCAGTTTCCAGACGGCGGTGTAGCCTTTGAGAAAATCGGGCTGATGGTGAGAAAATTGCAGGCGTGATTCGAGTAAAGTCCCGTCTAGACCCTGGTAAGCGAGCGACATCTCAACCGGGGGGCGATCGGTTTCGTCGTCCAGAAGATCTAAGGAAAGGGTGTCGGGGAGCGATCGTAGCAGTTTCCCACGTTGTTCTCGTTGGGCACCGCGCACTTCAAACAGATCGATAAAGTCGGCATCAAAGCTGAGACTGATCTCAAAACTGACGGCTTCTGTGCTGTAGTTGGCGACTTCGATTTCTTCAAACAGTCCCCCATTCAGCACCAGTTCTCGCTTGATGCCAATGTATTCCGCAGGAATCTTTTCGAGACGAGGATTGGTACACAGCACTGAGAGAACGAACCCTTTTTCAGCGGTGCTGCTAAGTAAAATTGGGGGACGACCATCGATTTGCATTTCCAGGCGACTGAGAAAGCGAGTGTCGTTACAAAATAACCCCATGCTGCCATTGCGGCCGTCGTCTGCATTTCCGCCAATGTTGCCAAACGTGTCCGTGAGCAAAAAGAGATCATCATCTTTTAATGTCAAGACAGGTTGGGGACGCTCGTTGAGAACGCAAGCCCACTCTGGGATCGGCAATTGGTCTGCCGGGACGAACTTTCTACCGTCAAATTCAATGATATCTGGGGACATGAAGCCAAGTTTTTCCAGTGATGTATGGGGTTTCTGGAACCAAATTTAATCTGGTTTTGCCGGAAGATCGTCGGAGTTTTAGCCTAAATCCGGATGGTTAGTATTTTAACTTTCATCCGTGCATGATTGCCCGTAGATCAGGATTTCACTCCTTAGTTTTGCTTAGGTAAATCAACGATTTTCAGAATAGTTGAGACGCAAAAAATCAAAGTCGCTCAGTTCTGAAATCAAACTTCCGTACAATTTCTGGAAATCTGAAAACTCAATGTAATTTTGAATACAATGATCTAGGTTTTCAAGAAATAGCTATGTCAGGATTTGATTAATTTGACTCAGCAATTCTTCCATTTGAAGCGACTGGGGCAAGATGGGGACGGCCAATTCGTTCAGCAGTTCTGAGAAGGTTTTGACTTCGGGGGAGTCGATCGCGCCCGATTTTTGACGATGATCCAACACGAGAATCGGCGGCTTTGATTTGAGCGATTTCAGGCTTGAGACGGCTTGTAGCGTCGCCGAATAAATCTTGGTGTCGTGCCAGCAGATCAGCAGCAGATCGACGCTTTGAGACTGGAGTTTTTGCAAAACTTCTGCCCACGATCGCCCCACGGTTCCCCGAAATCCAGCAGTCTGAATATACTGCATCATCGCCTGTACCCATTCAGATTCTCTGGCAGATTCATGATTGAGATGTGCCAGGTCGATCGCCAACACAGACGGCCGCCACGCAAACCCCGCCGCAACTTGAATCACCTGCAACAACGCTGAGGTTTCTGACTGTCCCGATGATACAGACTGTTCCATTAAGGGCGCGAGACAAGGAAAGATCGACAGTCCAGCAATTTGGTTGGCCGCTTGAGTCGTGGCTTGATCCAGCGTGACGATCGGCAACGAAGCCAAAAACGACTGCTCACTCAGACGACGAATGTAAGCGATCGGGTCGGGCATGGCCGCGTCTAACAAAACAATATTGGGCTTCCACACCTGAGCCAACAGTTCAGCTTGTTCGAGATCGTCCGCTTCTAGGACTCGGTAATTGTGGCGATGCAGTAAATGGTTGAGGTCGATCGTTGCCTGTTGCCCAATGCGGCTTTGTTCTCCATAGCGAATCGGACTGAGCCGTAAGATCACCAGACTTTCGACAGGTTTCTCCGAGGCTTCGCTGGGTTCTGCTGCTTCGGTCAGGTGGGCCAGGGTTTGTTTGAGGGCTTTGCTGGCGATCGGTAAGCTTAAGAAACCGTCTGCCTGATTGCGAGTTGCCTGTTCGCGATCGCCCCGTGTGGCGGTGACAATTACGGGAATGTGCTGCGTTTGGAGATCGGCTTTGAGCAGGGTTAGCACGTCCCAGCCTGACAGTGTGGGTAAGAGCGGATTGACGAAAATCGAACAGGGTTGCAGCCTGCGGGCTTTTTCGACCGCTTCGGTGCCCGATCGGGCGATCACGACTCGATAGCCCAATTCAAACAGTTGCTCTGAGAGATGCTCGATCGATCTCACAACAGCTTCGACGACGAGCACCAGGCGATTGTGTCCAGTCCGACAGGCTTGAAGAGGGGAAGTGCCCAGAGCGATCGTTGGCTGAGGGTGAGTCGGCGGCAACAGTAAGGTAAATTGACTGCCCTGACCTTCTTTGGAGACAAACGACACATCACCGCCGTGTAGTCTGGCCAATCGCTGTGTGAGAACGAGTCCCAATCCTGCCCCTTCAAACCGTCGTGTTAAGGGATTCTCTAACTGCTGAAATTTCTGAAAGATCAAATGCTGCTTTTCGGCAGGAATGCCAATCCCCGTGTCCCAAACCGTAAAGGTAACCCAGCCTTCCCAAAGATTGACGCGCAGCCCAATTCTGCCCGGTGACTCAGTAAATTTGAGCGCATTTGACAGCAGATTGACCAACATCTGACGCAGCCGCATCTCATCTGCGACGAGGGTTTCTAGCCCAGGTTCGATCTCCATCATAAAAGAAGGGGCAGCCGAGTCAACTTCCTGGCCCGCTTCAGGCTTTGCTTCTTCGGATCGCACTTTTTGCGCCTGTTCAAAGGCTCGATCGCATACATTGAGAACGTTTACAGGTTCCAACGAGAGTTCTAGCTGGCCCGTTTCCATGCGGGTGAGGTCGAGAATATCGTTGACGATCGCCATCAGGTGCCGACCGCTGCGATAGATCAGCTGAGCATAGCGAATTTGTCGTTCGTTTAATCCCCCCGATAGCTGGTCTTTGAGCAGACTCGACAACCCCAAAACCGCCGTTAGAGGCGTTCTCAATTCGTGACTGATGCAGGCCAAAAATTCATCTTTGAGGCGGTTAAGCTGCACCAAGTCAGCATTTTTGGCAGCCAACTCTCTCGCTAACTGCTGCTGTTCGGTGACATCTTGAGCTAGTACCAGCCACAGACTTTCTTCTGTAACCCAGGGGCGCGGTGTTGTCGCAGGGTCGCCGCCGTCCAATTTAGCCAGACGAAAATCTTCAAGCGACCACTGATCACTCACCACGGGCATTTGCCACAGGTCAGCCAGCCCCAGATTCATCTCTGGCAACATTGCCCCCAACGGAATCTTGACCAACTGCAAAATCCGTTCTTGACCATTCTTGAGCGGACAAGCACAAATACAGGTGTTGGGCGTTGAGCCGATGTGACACAGGCTGGCTAAAGCAGACTCGCTAGAAGTGCCGATCGACCGTTCCCACGAGTCAATGCGCGTTGAGTCTGAAGGGTGATGCGCCGCAAACTCTAAGACGGCATCGGCATCCCGTTGTACCCAGCCCGGATCGACAATTTCACCAAACTGCTCGTGCCACAAAGCGTTTTGCGCCAGCGCCTTTCCAGTACTGGTTTGCAGCATCAGCGGCAGCGGCAATCGTTCCAAAAACTGCATCAGCGGATGGACGGCAGACGATTCTAAAAGGGGTTTTGGTTGAAGCTGAGAGCGAAGTTTGGCAATTTGAACGCGCAAATGCTGCTTGAGACCATCAAATTCGAGCGGAATCTGTGTAGAACCCGCGGTCGAGCCGACTTCTTGCGGGTAACTCGCAGAGATTGGCGTTTCCTCAACGACGGTCGGAGTTTGAGACCCTGCCCCCAACTCGATCAGCTTTCTCACATAAAAACTATCAATCAGTCCTTGAAAATGACGATCGCCATCCACCAGGGCCCAAAATCGCTCCGTCTGATCGCGAAATTCGATTGCACACTGGCTCAACGACAGGTCACCCGGCAACGCAGGCAATGGCTCCAAAAGCGGGGCACCCACAGCCGACAGAGCGCGTTGAAAATCAATCAATAAAGTCGTCGTTTCGGGATTGCCGGGCATCAGACTGCGAAGTTGAATCAGTCCGATCGGGCAGCGTTGTTCATTGATTACTACCAGGCGATCGCAGCCTCCCCGACTAAAAACTTCCAGCACCTCCGCCAGCGTGTCCGTCTGGAAACAGGTCGGTGCAGGTTCGAGAAAATCGCTGAGACAGGCAGTGTTCATGAACATGGGAAACCCGCTAGAGCAATAGGATAGAACTGAAGCGGTAGCACTCAACCGATCAACCCCGATCAATTAGATCAGGTTGGTAGACCGTATTGGATTCACAGATTGAATCGTGGATCAACTGTGCCACCGTTCTGCGGGAAGAAAACGCCACTCAGAACCCTTATTTTAGAACCTTGCTCTGATAAAGGGCAGATTGTTGCATTCTCGAAATCATTAGCAACAAAGGCAAATATAGCGCGCTTGAATGCCCTCCCCCTGAGAGATGCAACGCTTTTGAAGCCTGCCTTTGTCCTGCCTTTGTATTGATGGATCTGGATGGGGCGATCGCTGAAGAAAAATCCAATGCTACTTTTCTTCATTCGATACCTACAGCCAGCGTTCTACAAAACACCTTCCCAAAGCAGAAAAATTGACTTCAATAAACTCATCGAATCGTTCTAAAAAAACATCTAAAAAACTATAGAGAGCTTTAGTTGCTTAATCCTGCGTTCTAGACAACTTTCTGTCTAACGAATCATTGAGAAGTGTGAATAGTCCTCCATCCACCTTGATACTGAACTTAATCGGTTGTGAAATTGCTGCTGTTGGCGTAAACAACCTCAATCAAATATGATGGCTCTTAACAAATATTAAGTAATTCTGTAGAAATCCCCTGGAGTTTCTGTGCCTCAAAGGATTTCTTAGCGTTGCCGTTCTTCATCCCCGTGAGTCTATCTAGCCTTGACTGCCTCCCCTCCTCCCCTGCCGCGCCCTCACTTATTTGTGTGTCTGTACCTGAGTTCAGAACTGCTGTCTCAAACGATTCGGCAGTCTTTGGGTGTCGATCGCTATCTGGTTGCTGCGCCAGAGTCGGATGAAGCCTTTTTCAATCTGCTCGAGCATCAAAAACAGCAGCTTGATTGTCTAATTCTTGACGACACCGCCAACTTGCCCCATTTAACCAACTGGCTCCACGGAAAGGCCACCCTTTTGCCGCTGCTGATTTTAGAGCGACAAGCGGGCGATCGTGCTCTAGATAATCTCCCTGAGCCAGCTTTTCTCTATCACATGGGCGAGGTGCGGATCTCTGCAAACCAGACAGAGCAACTGCCCCAAGGCATTGAGCGGGCAATCAGCGAATTTCTCAATCTGTCTCCTGCCTGTCGGCTTCCGGGCAGTCCTGCTCTCGATTTGACCACCGACCTGAGCGCCCAAAACTTCTTACTTTTACAACAGCGACGACTCACCGAAAAGCTCAAAGAGCGACTGGGCTATTTAGGAATTTATTACAAACGCAACCCAAAAAACTTTTTTCGCAACTCTTCTAAAAAAGAACAACAGGAATTTTTAACTCAGTTAAGACTGGACTATCGAGCAATCATTTTGAATTACTTTTCTGAAGGAACTGCCTTAAATCAACGAATTGATGACTTTGTGAATACCGCTTTTTTTGCAGATATTTCAGTCGCTCAAATTGTTGAAGTTCACATGGAGCTAATGGACGAATTTTCTAAACAGCTAAAATTAGAGGGGCGCAGCGAAGAGATTTTGCTGGATTATCGACTGACTTTGATTGATACGATCGCTCATCTCTGTGAAATGTATCGGCGCTCAATTCCAAGAGAGTCTTAAAGGCTTACACTTATTCTTCTTTAACTGTCTACCGTTCCTTCAGCCTGCTAATCGCTAAACTATGAGTCCCCTAAAGAAGACCTACGTTCTCAAACTCTACGTGGCAGGCAATACGCCTAACTCCATTCGTGCGCTCAAGACCCTAAACAATATTCTTGAAAAAGAGTTTCAGGGAGTCTACGCGCTAAAGGTGATTGATGTGTTGAAAAATCCGCAGCTTGCGGAAGAAGACAAGATTTTAGCGACTCCAACTCTGGCCAAAATTCTACCGCCGCCTGTGCGTAAAATTATCGGGGATCTCTCCGATCGAGAAAAGGTTTTAATCGGGCTAGACCTTCTCTACGAAGAACTGCGCGAGGAAGAAATTGATAGTTGAATCGATCGTTAAACAATTCGTCAAACCAACCCAAAAATCTGGTTAGATAGACTCATAGTAAAGAAATGTAACAGAGCGGGTGTCCATTTTTAGAAGTTCGCTCCACTTGTTTGAAAACCAACCTTATGAATCCAATTAATCAAAGCCTCCAAAGTAGTCAAGTCGATATGGCAGGTGTCCAAAAAATCAGCACCCTGATCGAGGGCTTCGATGATATTAGTCACGGAGGGCTGCCTGTCGGTCGCACAACGCTTGTCAGTGGCACTTCAGGAACCGGGAAAACCCTACTGGCAGTGCAGTTTATCTACAACGGAATTACCCAATTTGACGAGTCTGGTATCTTTGTCACCTTTGAAGAATCGCCTGCTGACATCATCAAAAACGCTTTTAGTTTTGGCTGGGATTTACAGAAGTTTATTGATGAAGGCAAGCTGTTTATTTTAGATGCGTCTCCCGATCCAGAGGGGCAGGATGTTGTCGGCAATTTTGATCTCTCAGCCCTGATCGAGCGGATTCAATACGCCATTCGCAAATATAAGGCAAGACGGGTGTCGATCGATTCAGTAACGGCTGTCTTTCAGCAATATGATGCGGCTTCGGTGGTGCGTCGCGAAATTTTTCGATTGGTGGCCCGACTCAAACAGGTGGGGGCGACGACGATTATGACCACTGAGCGAGTGGAGGAATACGGCCCGGTCGCGCGATTTGGGGTCGAAGAATTTGTGTCCGACAACGTGGTGATTGTGCGGAATGTCTTAGAAGGAGAACGCCGACGACGCACGATCGAAGTTCTCAAGCTGCGGGGCACGACCCACATGAAGGGCGAATATCCGTTTACGATCACCCGTAATGGCATCAATATCTTCCCGTTGGGGGCGATGCGGTTGACTCAGCGATCGTCCAATATTCGCGTCTCGTCAGGGGTGACTACGCTGGATGGCATGTGTGGCGGCGGTTTCTTTAAAGACTCGATCATTTTGGCGACGGGTGCCACCGGGACTGGGAAAACGCTGCTGGTGAGTAAATTTTTGCAGGAAGCTTGTCAGCGAGGCGATCGGGCGATCCTATTTGCCTACGAAGAATCCCGCGCCCAGCTTTCTCGAAATGCCTATTCCTGGGGCATCGACTTTGAGGATTTAGAACAGAAAGGCTTGCTAAAAATTATCTGCGCTTACCCTGAATCCGCCGGACTGGAGGATCATCTGCAAATCATCAAATCAGAAATTGCCGAATTTAAACCGTCGAGGATTGCGATCGATTCCCTCTCTGCCTTGGCGCGAGGCGTGAGCAACAATGCTTTTCGTCAGTTTGTGATTGGGGTGACGGGCTTCGCCAAGCAGGAAGAAATCACCGGGTTTTTCACCAACACCACCGATCAGTTTATGGGGTCACATTCGATCACCGATTCCCACATCTCGACGATCACCGACACGATCATCATGCTGCAATACGTCGAGATTCGCGGCGAAATGTCTCGTGCACTCAACGTCTTTAAGATGCGCGGCTCGTGGCACGATAAAGGCATTCGGGAATACACAATCAGCGCTCAAGGCCCCGACATCAAAGACTCATTCCGCAACTTTGAGCGAATCATCAGCGGCTCACCCACTCGAATTGCAGTAGACGAAAAGATGGATCTCGCCCGAATCGTTAAGGGCGTAAAGGACGAGAAAGAGTAGTTCTAAAAAGAGTAGTTCTAAATGGAATCCTCCTCACTTTTCACTAGCGCTTTCAACCGTTGTGCAAAGGCAGGTTTGTCGAACAGGTCGATCGATCGCTCCCTTAGCCAGGTTCCCTCACAGCGGCGATCGTTGCCCTTAAGAATTTCAATACAAGCCGCCGCCACCGCAGACGGATCGCGATGAGGCACTCGCCAGCCCAACTGACCATCTTGCAGCGGATCAGCAGATCCATCCGCATCCCCTGACAAAACTGGAATTCCGCAGGCCATCGCTTCGAGGTAGACGATTCCAAACCCTTCTTGAGACGGCATGATGTAAGCGTCCGCCAAGCGATAATGATCGACCAACGCTTCAGTCGCGACGAACCCTGCAAAGACGACGCGATCGCTCACTCCCAATTCTTCGGCCAGTTTCGCCAGTCTGGGCTGATCGTCTCCTCGCCCAATCACCAGATATTTGACCGTCGGAAAGGTGCGGAGAATTTCAGGCAGCGCCCGAATCGTCACATCCACGCCCTTGTAGGGATCGCCTGACCAGAGACGCGCCACGGTCATCAGAACCTTTGAACCTGTCAACTGATAGCGATCGACCAGTTCAACCAATCTCGCCCCCGGTGTGAAAGCAGTGCCATCGATCGCACAAGCCAACATTTCGACACGGTTGGGATCGATTTCGTTGGCTGCACAGCAGCGATCGCGAGAATATCGGCTAATCGTCCAGATGCGATCGGCTTGCTGAAGTGCTCTGCGTTTATTTTCAGGCAGCGGTTCCCAGACTTCTTTGCCATAGGTCAGCACCGTATAGGAAATGCCCAACGGCTGACAGAGCGCCCGAATCAACGGAGCCAGATTGATGTGACCACAAAAAACCCGTCGCGGTCGATTTTTGAGCAAATGAGCAAACAGAACGGCGGCTAATCGAATGCGTCCCAGACTTGCAGAACGAGTCTTCAAATAGTGAAACTTGAGCGAACTTGCCTCAAACGGATTCTCTACATCCGCTCCGTCTCTCAACAAAAAAACATCCGCCCCCCCAACCCGCGAAGAATACGCCTGCAAAATATCCTTCACGTAGGACTGAATGCCACCTTCGATCGAAAAAATTTCCAAAAACACAAACACGGTTTTGAGGGATGAGGGAGAAGGGATGAGGGATGAGGGAGAAGGGATGAGGGATGAGGGAGGAGGGAGGAGGGATGAAGAAGTTTGCTCATCACCAGATGGATCTGATCGACCCTTTGGAGGTAACTCAAAGAGATTGTCACTTTCCGACCCAGTTTCTAACCGCATTGCTTCCAATTCTGTAGCCAACCTTTCATCCCTCATCCCTCATCCCTCATCCCACTTCATCCCTTACTACGTGCTTGCTTCGCCATATCAACCAGCGTATGGTGAGCGTCTTCAGCATCTTTTAGCACATGGTCAAACGGAATCCGCAAAGACACGGGTTCTCCATTCACTTGCGCGTTGAGATCCATTCCGGTCGCGTCGATCGCCAACATTTCTGCCTTCGTCGCCTCAGCCGTCTGACCATAGACTTTTGCATACACCAGGATCGCACTGGCATGGTCATCATTCATGTGTTTACAGATGCGATCGCTTACGGCTTTAGAAAACACGTCATTACTAACTTCTGACATCTTCAACAGATCCAATTCACTGTCTGGGATCTTAGCATCAGGAGAATCCAACCCAAAATGCTCGATCGTGCCATCCTAAAAACAGCAGTTTGAGGTGGTCTATGGCGAAGGTGGTGGTCGTTGGGGCAGGTTGGGCAGGATTGGGAGCCACCTATCACCTGGCAAAACAGGGCTATGACGTGACGCTGCTAGAGGCAGGAAGCTATCCGGGCGGGTTGGTTGCAGGCTGGAAGACAGCCAAAGGACGGTCTGTAGAAGCAGGCATTCATGGCTTCTGGTATCCCTATTTCAATATTTTCTCGCTGGTCAAAGAGTTGGGGTTGAGTCCCTTTACGCCCTGGACGCGATCGTCTCAGTATTCTCCAGCCGGGTTGGAAGTGGTTTCGCCGATTTTTCAAGATCAGCCTCGACTACCGACTCCCCTTGGCACCTTTCTCTATACAGAATTTCAGCGGTTGCCTCTAATCGATCGGCTTTCTGCGCTGCCTTTGCTGTACTCGATCGTCGATTTTGACAACTCCGATGAAGCCTGGAAGCGTTACGACGCAATCACGGCGCGAGAATTGTTCAAAGATTTTGGCGTTTCGGCACGGCTTTACAAAGACTCGTTTGAACCGATGCTGCTGGTCGGTCTGTTTGCGCCTGGTGAGCAGTGTTCGGCGGCGGCAGCTTTGGGAATGCTCTATTACTTTATCCTCGCTCATCAGCCCGATTTTGATGTGGTCTGGTGTCGCGGAACGGTTGGAGAAATGATTTTTCGCCCGTGGGTTGAGAAAATCGAGGCGATCGGCGGCAAGGTTTTAACGCAGCGGCGGGTGAGTGATCTAAGTTTGGAGGATGGCGATTTTGCCTCGGTTAAAGGCGTTGTGTGTGGGGATGAGGTGTTTGAAGCGGATGCGGTGATTTTTGCCGTGGGCGTGAGTGGAATGCAGAAAATCATCAGCAACAGTCCGAGTTTGCAGCGATTTCCTGAGTTTCGCAATGTGATGAATTTGGGTGCGATCGATGTTTTGGCAACTCGATTGTGGTTCGATCGCAAAGTAGCCATTCCTCGCCCCTCAAACGCCTGCTTTGGGTTTGACAAGACAACTGGCTGGACGTTCTTTGACCTCAACACTCTGCACGACGAATACCAGCAGGAACCCGGAACCGTTGTCGAAGCGGACTTTTATCACGCCAATCAGTTTTTGCCCTTGAGCAATGAGGAAATTGTGGCGATCGTTCACCGCGATTTGGCGACCTGTATTCCTGCCTTTGGCGATGCCCGCGTCGTTGATAGTAGTGTGATTCGCCTGCCCAGAGCCGTCACCCACTTTTCACCCGGAAGCTACGCCTCCATGCTGCCCGGATCGACCCCCGTGCAAAACTTGTTTATGAGCGGCGATTGGGTCATGACTCGTCATGGCTCCTGGTCACAAGAAAAAGCCTACGTGACCGGGTTAGAAGCGGCTAATCGCGTCATCGATCGCTTCGGTGGCTCTCATGCGACGATTCTCCCGATCGCAGCCGACGAACCTCATATTCAGGCTGCTCGACAAGTGAATCGATCGCTGCGAGATCTCGGTAAAGCCTTACTGCCTAATTTTTGGCTGCCCTAATTGACTCGGATGCCCCGTACCGAAGCGCCCACGAAGCTTACCTCATGTCGTAGCCAAACAGGTTGGGATCGACTTCGCCCGCTTGCAGGTCTGCCAATCCGTATTCTGCCCAGCGACGTTCGACCATTGCTGCCACATCGGGATCGGACTTCAACGGAGCCGCCCAGGGTCGATCGGTTTCGGGGTAAATTTTCGTCGTTGCATCAATGCCCATGCGACTGCCCAAACCAGGCTTCTCAGTCGCAAAATCTAGCGAGTCAAAGGGATTGTCAGGCAAAATAAACACGTCTCTGGCAGGATCAACTTTTGAGGTAATCGCCCACACAACGGCTCTTGGATCGCGAATGCTAATGTCTTTATCGACCACAATCACAAACTTGGTATACGTGAACTGAGGCAACGCACTCCAAAATGCTAAAGCTGCCCGTCGAGCCTGTCCGGGATAGGCCTTGTCGATCGAGATCACCGCTGCCTTATAGCTCAAAGCTTCCATTGGCAAAAAGAAGTCGATGATTTCGGGAACCTGCTGTCTGAGAATTGGGGTGTAAATGCGGTTGAGAGCGATCGCCATCATTGCGTCTTCTTTAGGAGGACGACCGCTAAATGTGGTTAGGTAAATCGGATCTCTGCGGTGCGTCATGCAGTTAAAGTGAATCAAGGGCGCTTTCTCATTTACGCCACCGTAGTAGCCCATGTGATCGCCTGCTGGCCCATCTACACCTGTCTCGCCTGGGGTAATCGTTCCTTCCAACACGATTTCAGAATCCGCAGGCACTTCTAAATCAACGGTTTTGCACTTGGCAAGATTGATTCCTTTACCGCCATAAATTCCCGCAAACAGCCATTCTGAAAGGTCTACGGGTAGGGGAGTCGCCGCCGCCATGATCACTAAAGGATCAACCCCAAGAGCGATCGCCACCTCCAGATTCTTGCCCATTGCAGCCGCTTTTCTCAAGTGCCGAGTCGCTCCCCGCACCGATAGCCACTGCACCGTCATCGTGTTTTTGGACTGCAACTGCAAGCGATACACGCCCACGTTGACAATTTTGGTTTCAGGATCTTTGGTGATCATCAACCCCAACGTCATCACCTTGTTGGCATCTCCGGGATAGACACGCAACAGCGGCAGTTTCGTCAAATCGACCTCATCGTCTTTGAGAACAACCTGCTGGCAAACGGGAAAGAGATCGCGATCGGGTTTCGCCTTAATCACATCAAAAAGAACTTTACCCAGGTCGATCGCTTGAGAAATCTTTTTGGGAGGTCTGGGCTGATACAGCAGCGCCAATTTTTTGCCGAGCGATTCTAACTCCTGGGGGGTTTCCATATTCATGGCGTAGCAGACTCGCTGAACCGTTCCCATCAGATTGATCGCAACGGGATAGGGCGATCCTTTGACATTTTCAAACAGCAACCCCGGTCCACCTCGCTGCAACATTCGGGTCGCAATTTCGGCAATCTCCAAGTCTGAATCTACGGGAGCGCTAATCCGTCGCAGTTGGCCCCGTTGCTCAAGCTGTTTGATAAATCCCCGCAAATCTCTCGCCATGATGAAGCAATGTAAAGGTCTTTTCTCATTATGAGGGCTACCGTGTACACACAAGTTGATTAGATCCATCATTGCCGAGACCCTTCGCCCCCTAAATCCCCCAAAATTGGGGGACTTTGAGCTGTCGTCATGGCTTTGAACTTTGGAAATCTTTCCTTTGTCAAAGTCCCCCAGAATGGGGGATTTAGGGGGCTGAAGCCGATTGAAACGAAGCGATTCCGGACTTGTGTGTACACGGTAGCATTATGAGGGAGAAGGGAGAACTTCGATGATCTGTTCCCCCTTTGGGGGTAATCCGCTTCGCGGGGAGGCATGGAGGATGAATTCGTTTTAGGAAGGCAATTTTCGGTTCAAACTCCCTCACCTATGGAAGATTTAAGACATCCCTGGCTAGAACACTCCTCCCTCCTCCCTCCTCCCTCCTCCCTCCTCACTTTCCCGATCGTTTGGGTATCTTAGAAGCACGCTCTCTTCCGGTGCTCATGGCAACTCAGAAAGTCCCCCTCGAAGCCCTACAAAAGATTCGTCGGTATCTTACAAGTGCGCTGACCTTCCCCGATTCCGAGAATCATCCTAAAAAGTGGTCTGCTGGCGGCGAAGAACTACCAGAGCCTGATTCGCTAGATGGACTGGGGGATCTGTTTCACTTTGGCGGTATTCCTGAAGAAACAATTCACAGCCCCAACACTCAAGGGCAATGGTTTATCAGTGCAGTCAATCCTGGGTCAGTGTTAGCCAAGCTACCCGGACTGAGGCTAAAACCAGAAATGCGGCTTGTCAGCTATCTGTATCGCCTTGAGCAAGGGCGCGAGCTAGACGGCATCAACGCAACCTGGGCCCTACCCGAATCCTTAAGCACAACAGCCCATCTTCAAGAGGCCCTGAGAATGTGTGGGGGTCGAGACAAGCCGCCTGAGCCAAAGGGCGTACTTGCTGATTTTATGGAGGCGGTGGAGGGCGATCGGTCTCCCATGTCTTACGTCATTGCCTCGATTTTGCGCCGAGAGCTTTTAGAATCTGGGGCATTGGGCAAAACTCGCCAGTGGTCAGACCATCACCTGATCGACTCGCTGCCGTCTGCTCAGTGGCAATGGCGCACTTCAGGGATCAAAGACCTGTCGCCCAAGGTGCGGCTCTTTCCCGACGGCAAAGCAGCCCTGGAGTTTTTCACCTGCCGCAACGCAGGAACGCACTGCTTAGAAACTGCAAGAGTTGCCCTATTTCAGCACCTCGACCAATATTCTCCCAACACTTACCGGGCGCAAAGTTTGGATCGGGCGGTGGCGATCGCCCCAAAAAGTCTCTAGACCAAAGACAGGAGATCAAGACACTAGACCGAAACTCTAAATGCTGCTTAGTCCCATGTCCAGCATCCCTAATTCCCAGCAGAAGCGACAGGTGGAAAGCTCACCGATGTGACTGCGCCCAAGGCTCCTAAAGGTTTTGCGGTTGTATTGTTAAAGGATGCCGAGACTGCGCCCGCATTGCCCGAACTGATCACCACCTGCTGCTTACCTGACCAGCTTTTTTGTGTGCCCTTGGGTAGCGTTCCCTCGTAGGCCAGCTTGCCGTCTACCTGGACTTCTACCCAGCTTTCGTCGATTAAGTTGACCTTGACCTCGACTGGGCCCGTTGCGACAGCAGGACTGAGACTCGGTGAAGGAGCCACACTCGGACTCGGTGAAACCTTGACAGAGCTTGCAGCAACCACACTCGGACTCGCCTTGGGTGAGGTTTTTTTGGCGGGAGATGAAGCGGCTGATACAACAGGCTTTTGAGTCGAGATCGGTTTGGATGGCTCCGCCACTTTGGGGCGGTTGGCAAGACTGGTGGCGATCAGTCCTAGGACACCCAATCCAACTACGCCGCCGACAACGTAGAGCCAGTTAGGTTGGTTAGAGACAGGAGGCTGATAGACCTCTTCGGGCGGGTGTTGAGGGGCTTCCATCAGATTTGGCTTGGGTGGGGCTTGCGGCTGTTCGATCGAGAACCCCTTTGACAAAACCGTACCGTCTAAGCCTACTGCATCCGCGTAGCGACGAATAAATCCTTGAATAAAGACAGGCTCTGGCAACAGATCCAGGCGACCTGTATCGATCGCGCCCAACAATCGCATGGGAATGTAGGTTTTTGCGGCAATTTCTTCTAGGGATATCGATCGCGCTTGACGTTCTTGGCTGAGTTTTGACCCAATTTCTCGCAACTGTTCTGCCTGCCCCGATGACTCCAGATACTCCACACTTCCCCC
Source organism: Phormidesmis sp. 146-12 (assembly GCF_052939495.1). Classification (NCBI taxonomy): domain Bacteria; kingdom Bacillati; phylum Cyanobacteriota; class Cyanophyceae; order Leptolyngbyales; family Leptolyngbyaceae; genus Phormidesmis; species Phormidesmis sp. 146-12. The sequence goes on from NZ_JBJPHS010000044.1 coordinate 22,827, forward strand.
TCTTTTCACAACTAATCTCACTCTAAAACGATAGAACAGCCTGTACCATCTCAGTCAAGAGTAACGGCTTGGTATCAGTGCGCTGCTCGATTTAGAGATGAGTTCAGTATGATGGAGAATGACGTAAAGAAATGTAAATAAAGATGCAGAGGAGGGTCATCCTTGTCAGCCCAATGAGATGAGTCAGCCCTGTGCGGATATGGAAGCTGAAAAACTGGGGAATGTCTCGATCAATCTGGTTTATTCCTTGAGAGTGACCTGAAAATTCGATAATCGCGGCAAAATCAACAGGCAAGCTTTTTGGACAAATTTGCTGGCTTTTATGAAAATTGACCATATTCATTTTTATGTAAACGATGCGATCGCATCTCGAAATTGGTTCGTTGACAAGATGGGGTTTCAAGCGATTGAGCAGAATCAGAATCATGACACTCAAACGGAAACGATCGTCAATGGTGCCGTTAAGTTTTTGCTCTCGTCGCCTTTAGCCGCGTCCAGTCCTGTCAAGCGTTTTTTACAGCAACATCCTCCGGGCGTAGTCGATGTGGCGTTTTGTGTGCAGGATTTAGAGGCGGTGATAGAAAGGGCGATCGCGCTTGGCACTCCAGTGTTACAGCCAATTCGACTTGACGCTCAAGCAAGGGTCAAATCAGCTCAAATCGCCGCCTGGGGAACGCTGAAACACACTTTGATTGAGCGAACAGCTTCAAGCAGTCCAAGCTTGCTAGATTCCTCACGCTTCACGCCTCACGCCTCACACCTCACACCTCACACCTCACACCTCACCCAATTCACCGAAATCGATCACGTCGTTCTCAATGTCGCATCAGGAGACTTAGGGAAAGCGGTTAGATGGTATGAGGCAGTTTTAGGGTTTCAGCCGCAGCAGATGTTTGCGATTAAGACCGATCGCTCTGGGTTGTGCAGTCGTGTCATGCAGTATCCCGACAGTTCGGTGAAGTTGCCCATCAATGAGCCGACTTCGGAAAGCTCACAAATTCAGGAGTTTTTGGATTTGAATCGGGGGGCAGGCATTCAACATATTGCGTTGCACACTGAAAATATTGTGGAGGCGATCGCTCGGTTTCGTCAGACGGGTTTATCTTTTTTGCAGGTTCCAGACTGTTATTACACGCAGCTACAACAGCGTCCCAGTTATCGGCTTTCTGAGTCTCAACTGATGGAGATTAGAGCGCAACAGCTTTTGGTAGATTGGCAAACCGATCGACCAGAGGGGGTGTTGATTCAAACTTTTACTCAGCCGATCTTTGAGTGTCCGACTTTCTTTTTTGAACTGATCGAGCGGCGAACTTATGCACTGGACGATCGACTTCTACAAGCACAGGGCTTTGGAGAAGGAAACTTTCGGGCGTTGTTTGAAGCGATCGAGCGTGAGCAACTCAGGCGAGGCAGTTTGAAGGGATGAGGGAGAACTGCGATGATCTGTTCCCCTTTGGGGGTAATCCGCTGCGCGAGGAGGGAGGAGGGAGGAGGGATGAACTGGAACTCTTCTCTTAAAGTCCTCCAGAATTGGCAGCTTGGGGGGCAGAAGCGCTGAACAACGAAGCAAAAAAACTTGCTCAATTAACATTCTCAGCTATTGAGCTTTGAGTCTGGCAGCCGTTCTGAGGATTTGTCCGGCTAGAATTGCGGCCCCAAAGCCGTTATCGATGTTGACGACTCCTACGCCTGCGGCACAAGAATTGAGCATGGTGAGAAGCGGGGCGAGACCGTTGAAGCTGGCCCCATAGCCGACACTTGTGGGAACTGCGACGATCGCACAGTTTGCCAGACCCGCCACCACACTGGGTAAGGCTCCCTCCATTCCAGCCACGACAATCAGCACGTCAGCATCGGCGATCACATGCAGATTGCCCAACAGTCGATGAATGCCCGCAACGCCTACATCCCATAGTCGCTTGACGTGAAAGCCAGAAAGTTCTGCTGTGACGGCCGCTTCTTCGGCGACGGGGAGATCAGCGGTGCCTGCCGAGAGGATGCCGATCGTCCCCGGATTCGTGTAGCTCTGAGATGAGTTGGCAGAACGCTTTAGGGCACAGATTCGAGCCATTGAGTAGTATTCAGCATCGGGGATCATCTCTTTGATCCAGGCGTAGGTTTCAGGATCGACGCGGGTAGCCATGACAACGGAGGCTCGATCGCGCATTGCCTCCATAATTTGAGCGATTTGGTCGGGGGTTTTGCCTTGTCCCCAGATCACTTCTGGAAAACCAGTCCGCAGGGCACGATGATGGTCGATGTGTGCAAAGTCTCCGACGGGTTCGTAGTCGAGATGCTTGAGTTTGGTCATGGCTTCGTCTGGGCTGACGTTTCCTTGGGCGACGGCGTTGAGGAGATTTTTGAGAACTTCGGGTTGAGTCATTTTGAAGTGAGGAGTGAGGAGTAAGGAGTGAGGAGGGACGAATGGGAAGCGGTTTATATCTGAGTTGATGGTCTGAGGTGCGGCGGTGATAGTTTGAGGTGGGTTGGTGATACTCAAACAATCAAGCAGGATACTTCAGGGTGAGACGGCGATACTCAAAGAATCAAGCGCGATACTCTGAGGTGAGTTGACGATACTCTGAAGTGGGTTGGCGATACTCAAAGAATCAAGCGCGATACTCTGAGGTGGGTTGCTGATGCTCTAAGGTGGGTTGACGGTGCTCAAAGAATCAAGTGCGATACTCTGAGGTGAGTTGACGATACTCTGAGGTGGGAGTGGGATGATTCAGGGTTCGGCAGTGATGGTCTGAGGTAGGCGCAGGATGTCTAGCAAGTCCAGCACGATGCTTTTCTGGTCATCCGCAAAGTTTCAAGCTTAAAACAGAATTTTCAATCTATCAGAGCCACGATCACAGGTTGCATCACTCAAAGCCCTACTTTCATCCCTCCTCCCTCCTCCCTCCTCCCTGTCTTCTCATCCTTCATCCCTAATTCTCAGTTCTTCGATATTCCAAAGTCCCCAAGTGGGCAGACCTGAATACTTGAGACCCTGGACTCGATCGCGCACCACCATCAACGCTGAGTCATTCACGAGATGAATCACAGGTAGCTGTTCCTGCACTATTTTTTGAAACTGCGCGTAGATTTGTTTGCGTTTCTCAAAGTCGAGTTCTCTGGCCCCGGTGATAAAGAGGCGATCGATTTCTTTTTCCCAATCGTTGGCTTCCCAACCTTGAATCGGGGACTGTCCGGGTTGCTGCTTTAAGTTGAAAGAATGCGAACCGCCCCCACTCATCCAAAGATTAGCGCTGCCGTGAGGCTCGACCCCCCCTGTAAAACCAATCATGTGAACGTCCCAATCGCGAGTGCTGGAGATCTTGTCGGTCAGCGTGTTGAAGTTGATCGGGTTAAAGTCTACTTGAATGCCAATCTTGCTGAGATCTTGTTTAACCTGTGCCCCGATCGCTTCTCTCACCTTATTCCCTGCATTGGTGTTAAACGTAAAACGGACTCGATTACCCCTAGCATCTATCAACTGCCCCTGAGCATTGTATTTAAACCCCGCCCCTTTGAGCAGTTCTCGCGATTTGTCAGGGTTGTAGTTATAGACCTTTAAGCCCTCCTTGGGAGATAGAAAGAACGGACTCTGAACGGTAATGGGCGAATTTTGAATTGTGCCCAAGCCGCGAAAAATATTGTTGTTGATGCGATCGCGATCGATTCCATAGGCCACCGCTTGACGAAACGCCAAAGTATTAAACCAAGCCGACTTAATCGGATCAACGACTGGCTTCCCTTTTTGATCCCGCGCCTTGTTGAGGTTAAACGCCATGTAGAGAGTGCCTGACCACGCGCCCCCGTTTTTGACCTCAAAGCTGCCCCGTTTCTCTTCGCGCTTGAGCAGTGAGAAGTATTCAGGACGCAGCGGCCGAGCGTCTCCCATCGCATCCAGATCGCCCGATCGAAATCTCAAAAGCTGGGTATCTACATTCTCAACAAACTGCCAGATAATGCGATCGACATACGGTAATTGTGTCCCCTGCTCATCTTTGCGCCAGTAGTAAGGATTGCGTCGATAAACGAGCCGCTGCCCTCCGGTAAAGCTCTCCATCTGATAAGCCCCGTTCACCACTAGTTTCGTTGGGTCAGTATCCGTGCCCCAGGTTGAGAGAAATTTAGGATTGCCGTCCTTGCCGATCGCCTTCACGGTCTCCCCCAGAATGTGCTTCGGCAAAATTACTACATTGTCAGGTGCCCCAGTCATCACACTCAACAACGGCGCAAACGGCTCCGGCAATGTGAAATCGACGCGCAAATTATCCAGCTTGCGAACCGTCGGAAACTCCCCCTTCACGCCAATTTTTAGCGCGTCCTTCCAGTCAGTAGGAATCTTGGGGTTAAAAATCGTCTCAAACGTAAACACTACATCATCCGCCGTCAAAGGCTGACCATCCGACCACTTCAGCCCCTCACGCAGCTTGAAGGTCACATGTTTGCGGTCAGTCGAAATTGTCCACGACTCCGCCAGCGCAGGCTTGATCTTGCCCGTCACGCCATCTTCCTGCGTCAACCCTTCAAAGCAAAAGAGCGAAATATTCGGAAACTCCTGGATCAATGCCGGGTTAAACGTTTTGGGATCATTGAGCGTACTTAAAACTAATTGCGTCCCCTGCGCCGCTTGACTCCTCAAGTCCGTCGAACTGCACCCCCCGATCGTCCACAAAACAGCGATCGCCCAGATGACACACAACCCTCTGCGAAAGCGATCGCCCAAAAGAACCTTTCTCATGCTGATGATTAATTTAGTGACTCTTGACACCCTTCTACATCACTCATCCACCGTTCGCAATTCTCGAATGTTCCACAGCGCATCGCCTAGCTCTGGGTACTCAATCTTTTGAATGCGATCGCGCACCGCCGCCAACAACAACCCATTCGCCAACGGAATCCAGGGCAGGTACTCCTGAGAAAGTTGCTGAGTCCGGGCGTAGATGGCTTTACGCTTGGTTTCGTCTAGTTCTTGTGACCCTTCGATATACAGGCGACTGATTTCAGCCTCCCAGGGCGCGATCACCCGACCTTCGATCGGACGACTCGGCGTACTCGGCGCATTAAAGCTATGAGAAGACCCTTCGGTAGACCAGACGTTGGTGCCACCGTGCGGATCGCGTCCACCGCCCCCCATCAAAATCAAGTAACAATCCCAATCGAGCGAGTTGTCAAGCTTGTCAAGCATTAAGTTGAAGTTGATCGGGTTCAAGTCTACCTGAATGCCTAACTTACTGAGATCCTGCTTAATCTGAGCCGTCATCGCCACCCGAAATGTATTCTCAGCGTTGGTCATCAGCGTAAACCGGACTCGATTACCATCTGCATCCAACAACTGCCCCTGGGGATTGTATTTGAACCCAGCTTCTTTCAAAAGCTCCTTTGATTTTTGAGGCTCATAGTTATAAACCTTCAGTCCCTTTTCGGGTGGAAGAAAGAACGGACTTTGAGAAATGATCGGCGAATTTACCAGAACCCCAACGCCGCGATAGATATTGTTGACGATTTTCTGACGATCGATCCCATAGGCCACCGCCTGCCGAAACTTCACATTATTAAACCAGCGAGACTTAATTGGATCGACGACTGGCTTCCCTTTACGCCGCCCCTGATTTAGATTAAACGCGATGAACGTCGTTCCAGGACGCGGGCCGCCCACATGCAGCGTAAATTTCCCCCGCTTCTCTTCCTGCTTCAACAAAGGAAAGTCTTCCGGGCGAAGCGGTTCGATCGCGTCAGGGCCACCTGAGCGAAATTGCAGCAGTGAAAGATTCTGGTTTTCGACCGCAGACCAGACAATTCGCTCAACATAAGGCTGCTGGTTGCCTTGATTATCTTTGCGCCAATAATAAGGGTTGCGCCGAAAGATCACTCGCTGACTCGTCACATACTCATCCAGCGTGTAAGGGCCATTACAGATAATCTTCTTCGGGTCTGTCCCCGTGCCCCAGGTGGTGAGAAAGAGCGGATTGCCCTCTTTGTCCTTCTGCGTCACCGTCTCTCGCAAAATGTGAGCAGGCATAATCGGCAAGCCCGTACTATTTCGCAAAAAAGGCGCAAACGGTTCCGGTGTCGAAAACTCAACGCGACGATCGTCCAGCTTTTTCACCGTCGGCAACTTTCGCGCTTTGCCAATCCGCAACAGATCCTGAATGTCAGTCGGAATCCTAGGATTGAGGTAAATATCCTGATAGGTAAAGACCACATCATCCACCGTCAGCGGCTCCCCATCCGACCACTTCAACCCCGGACGCATTGTAAACACCACCTGCTGCTTATTGTCCGAAATCGTCCACGACTCCGCCAGCGCAGGTTCTAGCTCTCCGGTTAACGCATTTTCGCCGATCAGTCCCTCATAAATGTAGCCAAACACATTGGGACTCTCATTACTCAGCGCGAAGTTAAACGTCTTGGGATCGCCAATCTGACTTTCCACAATCTGAGACACCTGAGCCGCCTGCGTTCGATAATCTTGCGGATCACACCCTGTAAGCGCCATCGCCAGGAGAATGATCCCTACCAGCCAAAACCGCCGAAATTTTTTAGAGAAAGAAACCATAGCGCCGCGTGCAAAAAGGTCAACGATCGGAACTGCCAGCCATCTCAAAGCAGGCATCCTGAATCCTTTCTACACCCTACCGCGATTTTATGGGGGACTTTTTTAACCTGCCAAGCGATCAAGCTTCTCCCGAATCGCCAACCGAATCAAAGACTTCAATAAAAACGTGCCCGACACGCCCGCCAGCACAAAGGCTGCGATCGCCCCACCCGAATACGCGCCTCCCACCAGCAAAACCGTCCCCGATAATGCAGAAAAGCCCGTCAAACAGGCATATAGCAACGCCTTCACAGCCAGCCGCAGCGTTTTGAGGTGGCGATCGCTCTCCACAGACTGCACCCGAATCTGCAATTCTCCTTGCTCCAAGCGGGCTTCTAACCGCCGTAGCGCCTGTTCTGTAGCGTTGGGCTTGTTGAGTTGAAACGTTAAATAGCCTTTCGCCTGCCGCGCCAACTCGCCCAACCCACTGCCCTGTCTCGGAGACGCGACCACAAGACTAGTCACAAAGGGCTTTGCGGCTACCAGCAGGCTATATTGCGGGTCAAGCTCCCGCGCCACCCCATCCAGCGTTGTCAACGCCTTGATAATAAACGTCATCTTAGCGGGGAGGCGAAAAGGCTGCTGCTCAAACAGCGTATACATCTCACCGCGCAAACTCTTAAAATCCTGAACCTCGATCGGCCGCTCAGTGAAGCGATCGACTAAAAATCCTACCACTCGCTTGATCGGGGTCATGTCCGTCACCGTTTCGATCAAGCCCATATCCACTAGCGTATGGACGACTTCATCCGTGTCCTTCTTCAGTACAGCAAAAAACGTCTTGACCATTTGATCGCGGTTGAGCGGCTGCACCTCTGACATCATGCCAAAATCGTAGAAAACCAGCCTGCCGTCTTGAGTCACCGCCATATTACCAGGATGGGGATCAGCTTGAAAAAAACCATCCTGCAACAGTTGCTTAAGATAAGCGCAAATACCCAGATGATTGATTTCCTTGGGATCAATGCCGATCGCCTCCAAACTTTGGCGATCATTGACTTTGATTCCAGGCACATATTCCATCGTCAACACTCTTTGAGTCGTGTAACGAGGATAAACTTTGGGAACCACAATGCGCGGATGATCCGCAAAATTATGGCGAAAGCGATCGGCGTTCATCGCTTCTTGAATGTAGTCCGCTTCTTTCCACAAAATGTCCGCAAACTCGCCGTAAATCGCATCTAAATCGTACTGTCGGGCACTCGGAAAGTAGCGCGTACTCCACCTCACCAATCGACTCAAAACCTGTAAATCAAGCTTGAACAGTCGATCCAAACCCGGACGCTGCACCTTCACCACCACTTCTTCGCCCGTGTGCAGTCGGGCCCGATGTACCTGTCCCAGACTTGCTGCGGCTAAAGGAATGCGATCGAACTCTCGATAAAGCGTTTGTAACGAACTTCCTAATTCTGATTCAACAATAGCGATCGCTTGATCTGCCCCAAACTGCGGAACTTGATCTTGAAGCTTTGTCAGCGCGTTCACGTACTCGATCGGGAGCAAATCAGCCCGTGTAGAGAGGGCCTGCCCGATCTTAATAAAGGTTGGCCCTAGATCGAGCAGCGTTCCCGCTAACCATTGAGCGCGACGATTACGATGTTGGGGCGATCGGTCTGCAACGTTGCGATCCCACCACAGGTTAAAGGCAAATTTGGCTGCCGACACCGAAATATCCACCTGTCTGGCCAGGGGAGAGTAGTTTTGCTGTTGCCAGCGGAGAGAATGGGGTGTCGCAGTTTGTAACATAACTTCAGGGTATTATACCCAGTCTTCCCCGACAAAACAGGAAAGCCTCAATACACTTACTAAATCGTCAAGAATGGCTTGATAGAATTCGCCGAGAAAGGTCGTCAGATTCCCGCTGGGGGTATCTACTGATTCCTCAATCAAAACTACGGATCAAACAGCGATTTATTCGACGATCTCAAGATTTTGGGGTAGCAACACGGTGAAGCAAGTTTCGTGATGACCCTCTGAGGGAATGCTCGTCGCCGCGATCGTCCCATTCAAATGCTGCACCAGACTCTTCACCAACGCCAGCCCCAATCCTGTACCCGGAACCGCATTCTGAGTCATCCCTTGACAGCGACGGAACTTCTCAAAAATATGGGGTAGCTCTTCTTCTGAGATGCCAGGCCCATAGTTTGACAGGGTGAATGCAATTTGCTGACCCGTTTGCTGAGTCACCTTTAGCGAAACTGTGCTGTTGGGGTCAGAATACTTGCCTGCATTGGTCAATAGTTCCAAAAGAATCCGGTTAAGGCTAGACAAATCGGTGTTGAGATTGAGCGATCGCTTGGGTAGATCGACCTCCAGATTCAAACCTTTGAGTCCCCAACGCTGATAGAAAGGCTGTGTCAGATCGCTGACAACCTGCTTGAGATCGACCTTTTGAAGCTGAATAGGAACCTGCTTAGTCTCCAGTTCTTGAAGTGCCAGCAGATCATTAATCAAATTGGTCTCTTGAGCGCACTGCTGTTCCAAAATGTTGAGATATTGAGTGCGACGATCGGTTGGCAACTCCGCTTCTCGCAGCATTCGGATTGCCAACATCATGCTTGTTAATGGGGTACGCAGTTCGTGGCTCAAGGTGCTGAGAAATTCATCCATTCGCTGGTTCATTTCTCGCAGCTTTTCGATCTGCCTGCGCGTAACCTCATACAGTTTGGCCTGAAGCTCAAGGCTTTGTTGAAGTTGGGCCGTCCGCTCTTCGACCAGAGATTCTACTTGACGCAGCGTCTCAGTCTGGATGATGGCTGAACTGATTTGAGCGCTCACCAATTCAGCAAGCTCGATCTCATCAGGCTGCCAGGTTCGAGGCTGGTCATGTTGTAGGGCAATGAATCCTAACAGTTTGTTTTTGCTTTCGAGGGGCACCAACAGCAACGCAGGCATCTGGGCGGGGTCAAAAATGGGAGCGATCCCCGTCGATTCGATTTGCGGCGGAAACTCATGGGCATCACTAAACGTCAAAGCCCCAGAAGTGCTGCTGATAGCGTGTTCACAGAGGACACATTCTGAAACCCAGAAAGACTGACTGACTGGAGTTTCGGCGAGAGGAGATAGTTCTAGGCTGATCGCCCGCTCCACTTCTTGCCGCCATTCACACTCTACGATCACTCTAGCTCTAGAAACGCGATCGACACTTGATCGAATGCTGTGTCGCGGGTCCCAATACTTTAACCGCAGCACAAACCCTCGTTTGACTTGAAGCGCTTGAGCCGTGCCATCAACGGCCAACTTGAGAATTTTGGGGAGATCTACGCAGTCCTGAATCGACATCGTGAGGCGACGAATCAGCGACTGATACTGGGCTTGCTTAAGAACTTGATGCTGGAGTAAAACCTGGGAGATTGCAGCGGCAACTTGAGGGGAGGTCGTATTCAACGTTGCTACCTCAGCGTCTGACCAGGAGTGGGGGAGCGATCGCAGCAGGATGACCACGCCATTCACCTGACCTTGAAAACGAGTCTCAACCGCCATTACGGCTCGAAAAGGCAGCGTTTTCGAGGTGGAAGTGGCCTCACTAGTTTGTAAATCAGAAATGATGAAGCCCGAATTTGTAAGTGCTGTGTCGGCAATCTCCCAGTAGGGAGTCAAACCTTCAACTCGTGTCGTGTGTTGGTCTACAAACCAATAGGCTTGACGCTGAGGTTGATGACTCGCTGAGACAGAGATTAGGCAGGCATCTACTGCAAAAAATTCGCCCAAAATCGCTGCAATTTTAGACAGGACGGTTTCTGGCTGCGAACTCGTGACAACAGCTTGGGTTATTTGATGCCATAGCAGCATTTCAGATAGCTGCTGAACGGGTTGGGTTGGGCTTTGATGCACGAGAGCGGGTTCAACCGGATAACTGGTGGGTGAAGACTTGCATTCGGAAGGGCATTCGGAAGGAATGAGAAGACGCTCTTCTCTGGAATGGGCAGGGTCTAGCAAGCGCCCCGCTACTTCTGGCGATTCCATTTTGGATCGCGAAACTCTTGCTTGCATCCTGTGGTCATGCTCATAGTTTCTGAACTGTAGAGTCCCCTCACCCAAAATATGTTTGACCGAGTGACTCTAAAACCGAAAGCGAAAGTGGAGTCATTTTTAGCCCACCACTTTACCCGTGAGTGTCGTTAGCTCTCAGATTACAGTGTGCAGAATTTTACGGTATCCGTAATTTCCCTACGATTAGTGATGATCGTTCTCAAAAGCTCCTAAGTTGCACTGAGGAAGTCAGGAATAGCTGAATTTGGAATACGGTGTACAGTATACGGAATGACGTGTTCTTAGGTCACGATTGATTGCTTTTTGGGGTTGACATAGTACACTTGAACGAACACTTAAGCGATCGCTCTAATCTATCACAACTCTCCTTAGCCAACATGACCTCAGCGCAATCTTCTCTCTCTCCTAGCGTGGTTGGGACGGTGAAAGGCCCCGGTGAAAACGGTAATCAGTATGTTTTCATTACCTCTGACAACCGCTATGTCAAGATCGGAGAGTACGTGTACTACGAGGTTTTGGATACTAGCGTTCGTCGCAAGATTTTGGGGAAAATTTCTGCACGCCGCTTAATCGATCACCTGCCCGATCGCATCTTTGCCGATACCGAAATCAGTCCGGAGGCGATCGCCGCTCTTGTGGGTTTCACTTACGACAATCCGGAGATCTACGAGGTCGCAGTCGATGTGATTGGCTATTTTGATCCGGGACTGGGCTTTATGAATCCCCGTAAAACCCCTGATCCGGGCGCAAAGGTCTGTCTAGCTGACAATCTAATGCTGCGGCATGTGTTAAATCGTCGGCAGCCCAAAGACGTTGGCTCGGCTCACATTGGGTCTTTGTTGCTGAGAGAAACGGACGCAGTACCGATCGCCCTCGATGTCAAGGAGCTAGTCAGCACCCACATGGCGATTTTAGCGGGGACGGGATCGGGAAAATCCTATACGGCAGGCGTTTTGGTTGAGGAATTGATGTTGCCCCACAATCGAGCGGCGGTGCTGATTCTCGACCCTCATGGTGAATACGGCACGCTGACCGAAATGCGAGGACATCCCAAATTTGCCTCAGAAGACGGCTACGCGCCTCAGGTTAAGGTGTTGACTCCCGAAGATATTCGGATTCGCATGTCGTCGCTAGATTATTACGATATCTTGAGTCTGCTGCCAGAAATGAGCGATCGTCAGCAGTCTATTCTCAACAAAGCATTTCGACTGCTGCAAAAGCACAAAAGAGGAGAGCATCGCTGGAGTGTGCAAGATCTCATTGCAGCCGTGCGAGAAGCCGATGTCCAAGAAGATGACGAAGGCAACCTCAAGCAAGGCTCTTCGGCCCCAGCGTTGGAATGGAAACTAGAACGACTGGAGCGATCGCAATATTTCCACACGTTTGAGCATACGGTTAGTCCTAGAGACTTGTTTGAGCCGGGACAGGTGACTGTTTTGCAAATGAATGAGATCAATCAGGAAGAACAGCAGGTGATCTGTGCGGCGGTTTTGCGACAGTCCAATCAGGCTCGCATGAACACTCACCGGGGACTGGTCGAATCCAACGACGAAAACTATCTGCCCTATCCTGTCTTTATTTTGTTAGAAGAAGCCCATCGGTTTGCCCCCGCTAACGAGCCGTCTCGCTGTAAGGCCGTTTTACGAACCATTTTGAGTGAAGGTCGAAAATTTGGGCTAGGGATTGGGCTGATCACGCAGCGTCCCGGCAAAATTGACTCGGATGTCTTGTCTCAATGTATGAGTCAGTTCATCATGCGGATTGTCAACCCGGTGGATCAGGAGAGTCTGAAATATGGCGTAGAGGCGGCAGGGCGAGATTTGCTCAAAGAGTTACCAGCCTTGACCAAAGGACAGGTAATCATATCAGGCGCTTGCGTCAACACTCCCGTTCTCTGTAAGGTGCGGCAAAGATTGACGAAACACGGTGGCGAAACACTCAACGCACCCGAACTCTGGCAAAAACACTTTCAGTCGCATCGAGTCCAAGAACGGACGATCGAGAAGGCTCCCCTTTCCATTCCACAGAGAGCGCAAACCGTTAGAGGCAGAAGTATCGATTAAAAAGTACTTTTGCTTGTACCCAAATTGCCCGAAGAATTAACGGTTAAGAGGGATTAAGACTCTCTTAAGGAAGTCGCTCCCACGCTTGAGCCACAATCTCACCCAGCCAGCGTCTCTGCGATCGATCCAGCAGCATATCATCTGCCAAAACCTCAGCCATCAGATCCTCTAGAGATTGCCCTTTATCTCGTGCCACCTGGACGACTCCCGCGATCGCCGACGCAATCAGTTCTTCATTGACTGGTTTTTGTCTTAGAGCGGCGATTTCTTGGGGGTTAGCTGGAATAGGATAGTTCATGGCGGGCATTCGGAACACAATGATCTGAGGATCATGAGAGAGTTGTAAAGTTTCGTAATTCGGCTTGAGTATCAGGAGTGTAGCGTATTTTGATCCGCTGTCAACCCCTCCCTCTTGGTAATTTATACGGAGTTCAAATTTTTCGATGAAAGAAATCCTTTATTTAGAGATTCCTACTCCAGATGTCGAGATGGCAAGAGCTTGGCTACAGCAGGAGTATGCGCCCGCAGTCGGCGAAAAGGTGCTTACGCCAGAGGGGTTTCGGCTACGATTTGCAACACAGTCTAATGCCGCTATTCCTGAAAATGACTCAGAGCTATCAATTTTTGTCTGGTCACTTCAGCGCTCCACGTATTTAAAGGTGTTTCGGTGGGCAGGGCAGGCGATCGCTGGAGAACAAACCTTTCTCAAACATTTGACTCAAGCTATCCGAACTCGCTTTCCAGAACAGTATCCTGAGCCGCCCAAAATTGATCTGTCTCAGCAATCTATTTTTGAGGCACTTGCGGCAACTTATCCCAAGACCGTCCACTACTTCCAAAAAATGCCCAATGGGGAATATGACCTCACACGGGTCTATTGGTGGGAACAACGCTGGCGTGAAGGCGTGAAGAATCCGCAGGAGCCGAAGCAGGTTTTGTTTCGGGAGGAGAGGAGAGAGGAGAGAGGAGAGAGGAGAGAGGAAAGAGAATCTACCTCAAAGAATGCTCAAAATCCTACTTACGATGTGATTTATGTTGGGGGCGCTCTGGGGATTATTCATGCGGCAGTAATGGCTCGATTGGGGTATCGGGTGCTGTTGATGGAGCGGTTGCCCTTTGGACGGATGAATCGGGAATGGAATATTTCTCGCAGTGAGTTTCAGAGTTTGATTGACCTGGGGCTATTTACGGTGGCGGAGTTTGATCGCGTCATCGCTAGAGAATATGTGGATGGGTTTCATAAATTTTTTGATGCTAACAATCCGCCGCAGTCTAAGGCGCGAGTGCTACATACGCCCACGGTTTTGAATGTGGCGATCGATTCAGACAAACTCCTGCGCCTCTGTGGTGAAAAACTGCGCGAGTGTGGCGGCGAAATTTGGGAAGAAACCGAATTTATCAGTGCCGAAATTGGTCAACATCAAGTCACTATTCAAACAAAACACTTACCCACTCAAACTGAGAAATCAGTGACAGGACGGCTCCTTGTGGATGCAATGGGAACAGCCTCAGCGATCGCTTGGCAACTCAATGGCGGACGAGCGTTTGATAGTGTCTGTCCCACAGTGGGCGCGGTGATTTCGGATGGTTTTGAGCCAGGCGTTTGGGACTCTCAATATGGCGATGTCCTCAACAGTCATGGAGATATTTCTCGCGGACGGCAACTGATTTGGGAGCTATTTCCCGGTGAAGGAAACGATCTGACGTTTTACCTGTTTCACTATCACCAGGTGCATCCTGACAATCCCGGCTCTCTGCTGGAAATGTATGAGGATTTTTTCACGATTTTGCCGGAATATCGGCGCTGTGATCCTGAAAAACTGGTTTGGCGCAAACCGACTTTTGGCTACATTCCGGGTCATTTTAGTGTGACGAGTCGCGATCGCCGCGTTTCCTTTGATCGGTTGACCGCGATCGGGGATGCTGCCTCTCTACAGTCGCCGCTTGTGTTTACTGGCTTTGGTTCTCTGGTCAGAAATCTTTCTCGCCTGACTCACTTATTAGACACTGCCCTCAAACACGACCTTCTCAGTGCCCAACACCTCGATCGCATTCACGCCTATCAGAGCAATGTTTCGGTCACCTGGCTGTTTTCAAAGGGCATGATGGTGCCGACGGGTCGATCGCTGCCTCCAGAGCGCGTCAATGCCATGCTCAACACGTTTTTTGATGTCTTAGCGACTCAGCCTCCAGAGATTGCCGATGCCTTTATCAAAGATCGTGTCACCTGGACACGGTTTAACCGCATGGCGATCGTCGCTGCGCTCAAAAATCCAGCTTTGCTGCTGTGGATCTGGGATATGGCGGGCCCAAAAGATCTACTGCGTTGGCTAGGAAACTATTTTAATTTTGGCTGGAGTGCTCTCTTGAGTTGGCTTTTGGCGGGCTGGTTTCCAAAACTTCTGTTTCAGTTTCAGCCCACTTTAGAGAAGCAATTTCCCTCACTCTGGCTCTGGCTTTTATCTCAAGCCTACGCCCTCACCTACGGAATGGGAAAACCCCAGCTCATGCCGAATCCCAAGTTGATGAGAAGTGATCGAGTGGGCGATCGCACCTCCAGAGAGAACCAAGTCACCTCACCCATCCGTTAGCAAAAGAGAGGGTTGGAATTCCTTTCATCCCTCCTCACACAGCGGAACAAAGTCATCCCTCATCCCTCCTCGCGCAGCGGATTACCCCCAAAGGGGGAACCGATCATCGAAGTTCTCCCTCATTCTTCACTTTCCCCGACGCGGAAAACTCGGTAGCTCAACAGCCGCAAGAGACTGACGCTTTTTGGTCGATCGCAGGGGATAGACAACTGGAGATGGCCCGTTCCGAAAAGGCACTGTCGCAACTTCCTCAACTTGCTCAACAGGTTCGGAAGATTGGGCTGTATGGAGCGTGATAAACGGGGAGGAGTCCAAAGCAGGTTCAGGAGACTGAGTAGCTGACGGTAGCGTGACGAGTGGAGTCGATGAAAAGTGGTCGAGAATAACCTGCTCAAAGGGGGTGATCAGGGTTTCATCCACAGATTCTCCGTCTACTTTGCTCTCCAGAATGGCAAGTTCTGCTTCTGGCGGAGTCGAATCGCTAGTTTCATCAGTGGACGCAGCCGTAGGCTCTTCCAAAAGGGACTTTTCTAGTGATACAGGCTCAGGAGCGGGCTGTGATCTATCGGCTTGTAATTCATCAGTTTGTGATTCAAAGGTCTCAAAGGTCTCAAGGGCAGCACTCAGCTTTTGTTCTAAATCGGTTTCGCTGTGGGTCGGCTCAGAGACAGGGTGATCTGCGGGGGTGTCAAACTGAGGGTTAAATAGCTGAACGTTCCAGTGGTGGACGGTTTCTTCTGGCGTGTCAGGCGCTTCGACAGGCTTGATCGTGTAACTGACTGGAGTTGGCTGAGTCGGTGGTTGAGGAAGGGTGATTTCAGAAAGTTCTACACTAAGTTCTACACTGTCACTCGCCCAGACATCTGGCATCAATGGAGACGCTTCTTCTGAGGTGCTGGCTTCTAAATTGAGTTCTGAGATAGAGTCTAGAATGGGAGGCTCTGGCTCAACGTCCCAAACGGTGGGAGTCGTGGGAGTGGAATAGAAATCAGGCTCGATCGCGCTTTCTGCAAATTGCGTCGATGGCTCGATCGCCAAATATTCAGGTTGCGCTGACCAGGGCTGAACAGGCTGCGCTTTGGGCGCAAATAGCTGAATGGGTGCGTCTGATTTTTCGCCAATGATCTCGCTGACCTCTGCCTGAGACTGAGGAGCGGGAACCTCCAGACATTTCTCCAAGGCGGCTTTGAACTGTAACGTGTAGCGCTGTTGGCGATGGAGGCGCGATCGCAGGTCTCGACAAGAATTTTCGGCCTGTCTGACGGTCTGAATCTGGTCATCGTAGCGCTGTTGAGTCAGGGCGCATTCTCGTTCTAGTTGAGCGACTTGCTCCTGGCTAGATTCAAGTTGTCCGGTGAGCGTCTCGATCAGAATTTGCTGCTTTTGAGCGGTTTGGTGAGATTGCTCTAATTCGTGAAATAGCTTAGCGATCGAGTGTTGGGCATCCATGAGTGCCTGATCTTTTTGCGAGACGAGCGCCGCTTGTGCCTGAAGTTTTTCTTCGGTCTGGGCGATCTGGGCAAGCATCTGAGTTTTCCAGCGTCGTCTTTCGAGGCGAACGGCTTTGCGCGACTGTTCGAGGGCTTCTTCGAGGCGAAAAGTTTGAGTCGTTAGGCCGCTGTTACGCTGTTCGAGATCTCGAATGCAATCGACGACCATTGTCTGTTGCTGTTCAATCAGTTGAATATGGTCGATCGCCGCTCTGTACTGCTGTTCTAGCTGCAAAATTCGAGCATTGGCTTGTTCTAATTCTTCTGCATGAGGAATCTGATCAACACTCAGCGCATTGGGAAAGTTGACCGTTTGCCAGCCGTCTTCCGCAGGTTCTTGAACGCCATCTTCAGCAGACTGCACGACAATCGCAGACTCGATCGCACCCTCAACCGCCTGAGCAGAGTCATCCTGAGAATCGCTGTACTCAAGCCAATCAGGGCTGTTTGAATTTTCGGCTTCGTTCATCGCTCTTTTTCCTAGAAGAAAGGGGGACTCCTCAGATCAAACGGTGGCCGTCTGAGACTCAGATTATAGAATTCCAAACTTAGTTATACCGACAGTTCACCAGATTTGATCCAACCGTTTGAAATTTCTGTCATAGAAGTCACATTCTGAGGGGTGCGGAGTTTGAGGCTGCGTTCAAGTCTTCTGCCCCCAAGCTGCCAGTTCTGGGGGATTTTCGGACAGGATGGTTCACACTGAATTCGCAAAATTACTCTCACATAGGCTTCACGATTTGCAGAATGTCTTGGTGCATCAGGGCGCGATCGACGAGTGATCCAATCTGGTCATCTGACAGAGCATCGCCGTTGGCGTAAAGTTCTATCCAGGTTTGGCTAATCCGATTGGCGCTCGTTGGAATTTCGGACAGTTCCCAGCCAGGAATCTCTAAATCGACCATCAGTTGGCTCACTTTGGGGTCATAACTCAGCGCAAAACATCGGCAGCCTTCAGCAGCGGCCATGATCAATCCGTGAAACCGCATCGCGATCGCCATTTCCACCCCGCGAAAAACGCCCTTCAATTCCTGGGGATTTTCTAAAACCAAAATCTTGCTGGCACCCGGAAGCTGAGGCTGAATGAATTGGGCGATCGCTAAATCCTGACTCTTCTGAAAGGGCAACAAAATCAAACAGGTCTGAGTAGCTTTTTGAAAGTCTGTCAGAGCACGAGTCAGCGTTGCGAGACGATCGGGAGTCAGAAGGCGATGGGCCCGAAGATTCACCGCGACTCTCGGCGCAGGCAAATCCCACAATCCTTTAACTGGCTCAGACTCCATCGCCCAAACCGGATCAGGAGCCATCACAAACGGAATTTGCCAATCGTTTAACAGAGTTGCCGAGCCGCGATCGCGCACACTCACGCCATCACAGCCTTTAAAGGCCTGTTTCGCCAGCCAGCGACTGATCGGACGGTTGAGCGGGCCAACTCCCTGGGCCCAAGCGATCGTTTTCAAACCCATCCACTGAGCCAGCTTCATCAAACCGCCGTAATAAAACGGACTCATGGCACTGGTCGCATCCTGCATCAAACTGCCGCCGCCCCAGATCAGAATTTGCGATCGCCGCAACGCCTGCATCACGGATAAAAAAGACTTGCGATCGCAGCACGCCACCCCATAGCGATCGTGAGTTTGTTGAGGATTGCCAGAGAGAACGATCGGCGTAATTTCAGACGGCAACATTTGCAGCAGTGAAGCCAACAACGCCTCATCTCCGCCGTTTCCCATCCCGTAATAGCCGCACAAAACTGCCCGCATCTGCTCCATACTTAAAGAAACGCTGAGTTTTTAGATTAAAGGACAGCCCCTCAAAACTCAAAACTCAAAACTCAAAACTTAACTCAAAACTCCTTTTATGCAAGCCCTTTCGATCCCTACCTGGGTGATTCATGTCTCTAGCGTCATTGAATGGATCGCCGCAATCTGGCTGATCTGGCGCTATGCCGAAGTGAGCCAAAATCTAGCGTGGCGATCGCTCTCCTGGGGAATGTTGCCCGCTCTAGTCAGCGCCATGTGTGCCTGTACGTGGCATTTCTTCAACAATCCGCCTTCACTAGCATGGGTGGTCACGCTCCAAGCCGCCATGACTGTTGTGGGAAACATCACCTTAATGATTGCGGGCTGGTGGATCTGGCGCTCAACCCAAAGCAGCCCCAACGCCTAAACCCGCTTTAGTCGAATTCATTCGTAACGCTCCAAAATCACTTTTTAGAATGACGAAAGAAACGCTATTTGGACTGTCGCTATTCCCGTATTTGGGATTTCTGTGGTTTTTGACGCGATCGGGTAAAACGCCTCGTCTCGCTCTCATCGGCTTCTACATGACGCTGGTTTTTGTCGCGGTGACCATTCCCGCGGGCATCTACGCAAAGGTGAAGTACGGCGCAGAACTCGCAAACGTCGATTGGCTCCACGGCAGCGCAGAATCCTTTTTGACCCTTTCTAACATTCTGGTAGTTTTGGGTTTCAGACAGGCGATTATTCAAACTGAGCAAAAATCAGAAGACCCAACCTAACAAAAGGAAACCCAGCACTCTTCCACATTTTTTAGCCCTAACCAGAAGCGCGTGGAATTAGAGCGCGATCGCAACCTGCTTTAGTCGTCATCGTGAAATTGACAACTCAAAATGGTTCAGGCTTGCCCAGCCCGGCAAATAGTTGATGCAGAATATCGTTGATTAGAGCGATATTCTTTCGATAAATCTTCTTGTCTTATGTCGCCCAGTCATTAAATTGTTCAAATGCCTAGCGATGATCCGGAGGTTACCTGTGGATAGTGGACATCAATAAAGCGAAGTGAAAGAATGTTGGGCACCCATCTAAATGAAGCCGTTCTTTCATCCCTCCTCGCGCAGCGGATTACCCCCAAAGGGGGAACAGATCATCGCAGTTCTCCCTCTTCCCTCCTCCCTCTTCCCTCCTCCCTCATCCCCTCGCAAAAGATGAGTTATTGTCTCAACCCCACCTGTCTCGCTCCAAACAACTCAGACCTCACAGAAACTTGTGCTGCTTGTGGGTCAGAACTGAGGTTGCTAAATCGCTATTTCGCGGTCAAACCGATTGCTCAAGGCGGATTTGGCAGAACGTTTTGGGCGATCGACTCACACGCCTCACGCCGCTGCATCATCAAACAATTTTTTCCCCAACAGGGCATCGACCATCTAGAAAAAGCCTCTACCCTATTTCGTCAAGAAGCCCAGCGACTCAGAGAACTCGGCAAACATCCTCAAATTCCCACTCTGCTCGATCATCTTGAACAAGCCGGACATCAGTATTTAATTCAAGAACTCATCGACGGGCGCAATCTCGCTCAAGAACTGACAGACGACGGGCCGTTTACTGAATCTCAAATCTGGCAGCTACTTGAGGATTTGCTGCCTGTAATGCAATTTATTCACGATCGCCAGGTGATTCATCGAGATATCAAACCCGCCAATATTATTCGCGATCGCCACACCCAAAAGCTTTATTTAGTTGATCTCGGTGCCGCAAAACACGCAACCAAAACCACCCTCGCCCACACCGGAACGCTAATCGGAAGCGCCGAATATATTGCCCCCGAACAGACCAGAGGAAAAGCCGTCTTCGCCAGCGACCTCTATAGTTTGGGCACAACCTGCATTCACCTCCTCACCCAAATGTCGCCCTTTGACCTCTACGACGGCAGCGAAGCTAATTGGATTTGGCAAGATTATATGACCCATTCAGTCAGCAATTCTCTTGCTAAAATCATCAACAAACTATTAGAAAACGCCACCAATTTACGCTATCAATCTGTTGCTGAGGTGCTCAAAGATTTGCATAAAGATTTGCAGGTAAACTCACAAACTCCAGCTTCAATTCCCCCAATAGTTCCTCAAAATAGTATCGAGGATTGGGACATTATTGCTGAGAAAACGGTCTATCAGTTGGGGCTTAATCTCAGTTTTAGAGAAGCAGAAGCCTTGCTCAAATCTTCACCCAGCAGAATCAATGCTCGCCCGCGCCTCTCTCCACGCCCAAAGTCATACCGAATTCAGGACTTTGCCTTTCCCATCATGCTGGTTTTACTGACGCTGCCCGTCTTTAGCTGGTGTGTGCTGCGATCGATGTCGCCTCCCCAAAAAATTTCAACGCCCGAAACCACTCGCCTGATCGATCCGCCCCTACAATTTTAAAAAGTTTAAACAGCACAGGAAGAGAAAAACACAGGAAGAGAGCCTGGACGCAGAACCTTAGACACTAGACTTTGAACAGAGTAGGTTTTTAGTCCCTAATCTCCGGCTCAACCCTTCTTTAGTCATTTCGCTCCCTGCTTCCGACTGGCTGTGATAATATTAAAAACTGGCATTACTCATTTTGAATAGGGAAAGCTTTAGGTCATGGCACTGCTGCAACAGCGCAAGCAAGAAATTATCTCCGACTATCAAGTTCACGAAACTGACACCGGATCGTCCGAAGTCCAAGTCGCGATGCTGACTGAACGCATCAACAAACTGAGTCTGCATCTGAGAACCAACAAAAAAGACCACGCTTCTCGCATGGGTCTGCTAAAAATGATCGGTCAGCGCAAACGTCTGCTGGCCTACATCAACAAGCGCAGCCCAGAAAAATACCGCGCCCTGATCACTCGCCTCGGCATTCGGGGTTAAGGAGCCTTTGCGCCATGTCCTCCGAATCTAGCGAACCCAAATCTAAATCAGAACGTCTTCCTTTTGAGCCTGCTCAGACGCGCAAAAAGCCTGTGCAAAAAGCTGATAAGCCCGTGGTAGACAAAGGGAAAAAACCAGCCAAAAAAAAGTCTCGTGCTGAGAGCCGCAAACCCTCGCAAACTGAAAAGCCTGCACCAGACAGCCCCGTCAAGCCGCCCAAAGCAAGCAAGGTTCGGCGATCGACTCCCGACCAGCTTGGAATTCCGAAGGTTGTTAGCGATCGTATGGCCCGGCGAATGGTGTCTTTCTGCGCGCTACCCACGCTGCTAGGGATGTTGACCTTTGTAGTTAGCTACTTTGTCGTCACCAACGGTTGGTTTAAGTTGCCCAATGTGGTGGTGTTGCTAGTGAGCATGGGCTTTCTTGGGTTGGGCGTGATCGGGCTTTCCTACGGCATTCTCTCCGCCTCCTGGGATGAAGAGAGAGTAGGAACTCGACTGGGCTATGAGGAGTTTGTGACCAACTTTGGGCGCTTGAGATCTGCCTGGAAAGAATCTAGAGAGCGAGCGATCGGCGATTAGTTTTGGGTTCGATCCAGGGCTGCTAGCTGGCTTGGTCGATCGCGACCCTCCAACTTGTCATACTATTAAATTTGAACTGTATTAGCTTCGTTCAACAGTTCACGCATCATTCTGCATATCCACAACACAGCAGGGACTTTAACATGATCGTGGTGATGAAAATCGGCACCCCGGAAGCCGAAGTGACCCGCATTGACCAGGAGTTCACAAACTGGGGACTCACCCCCGAAAAGATCGTCGGTAAGCACAAGGTTGTCATTGGTCTAGTCGGTGACACCATCGAAATGGATCCGTTGCAGATTCAGGAAGTTAGCCCCTGGATTGAACAGGTTTTGCGCGTTGAGCAACCCTTCAAACGAGCCAGCCGCGAATACCGTCAAGGCGAACCCAGTGAAGTCGCAGTCCCAACCCCCAACGGCACGATCTACTTTGGCGAACAGCATCCTCTCGTGGTGGTAGCTGGCCCCTGCTCGGTCGAAAATGAAGCCATGATTGTCGAAACGGCGCGACGAGTCAAAGCAGCCGGGGCCCAGTTCCTTCGGGGAGGTGCATTCAAGCCTCGGACTTCGCCCTACGCATTCCAGGGACACGGCGAGAGCGCTTTGGGTTTGTTGGCTGCTGCCCGCGAAGCTACTGGTCTGGGGATCATCACCGAACTGATGGACGCAGCCGATTTAGAGATGCTGGCAGAAGTGGCTGACGTGATCCAAATCGGGGCCCGCAACATGCAAAACTTTTCGCTGCTTAAGAAAGTTGGCGCTCAGGATAAGCCGATCTTACTCAAGCGAGGCATGGCCGCCACCTTTGAAGACTGGCTGATGGCAGCCGAATACATTTTGGCAGCAGGCAATCCCAATGTGATTTTGTGTGAACGAGGCATCCGGACGTTCGATCGCCAATATGCCCGCAACACCTTAGATTTAGCAGCGATTCCTGTCCTGCGTTCTTTGACTCACCTGCCGATTATGATTGATCCGAGTCATGGTACGGGTCGCGCAGAATACGTTCCATCGATGGCGATGGCTTCGATCGCAGCAGGCACCGATTCTCTGATGATTGAAGTTCACCCCGATCCCAAGAAAGCCCTTTCAGACGGCCCGCAATCTCTAACCCCCGATCGCTTTGACCAACTGATGAAAGATTTGGCAGTCGTCGGTAAGCCGCTGGGTCGTTGGATGCCTGCGGTGGCGATCGCTTAGAGTCCTTTGAGTTTTGGGTTCTCCATAGCAGAGGTCGTCCAACCTCAAGCCACTTCTGATATCCAACTCAAAACTCAAGCCAATCTATTCAAGCCGTTTCAGGGCTTCTAGCTGTTGTTCGATTAGCTTCAATACCTGGCTGAGATTGGGCACGACGTTGGATTGGTCAAGCGCTTGGGGACTAGAGCGGGTGCGATCGCGGATTTCATCTACTTTTTTCTGAAGATCCTGAGCAATGGTCAGCGCATCTCGACTCAGGTTGGCTAACTGCTGCTGTTGATAAAACTTAAGAGCAGCCCCTCGAAGAATCTGGAGAGTGGCTTCTTCTCCATGAGTACCGGGCATGACGCGCAATCTCAGCAGCAGTCGATTTTTTTGATAGACTCGCTCAATTTCGACCTGAGTTGGTTTTTTGACAGCGGTCAAAGGCAGATGAGTCAAGCCCTTCAGCTCATCAATCACTCCCTGAAAGACCGCCAGCGGCAACCTTTGCAAAACCGATTGGAGAACTCCATTTTGGCTCCAGAGGATTCTGCCGTGGGCCTTGCGTTCAAAATACAGCCGACCAATCCCATCTGTCAGAACCCGTCCTAAAAGCTCTTGTAAAAGTTGAGCCGGGGGCAGGGTTGCCAAAACCTCTATGGGGCTATCTTGATGGTGAGTCGTAACCGTCAGCATCGGCAGCGCATCTCCTGGGGTTGGCAACTCTTGAGGAAGCGCCGTTTCGTTGAGAATAAAGGTGCGCGCCAACTCTGGATCTGTGACGTGCGTTTCTAGAAGATTTTGGCGATCGCTCAACACGACTTTCTGCAATTCTCCGGGCAACTCTGTGGGATGGATGGGCGGTTGCGTAGGCGAGATCGGTAGATTGATGTCCTCTAGCTGATCGGGCGCATCGACCAGAAATGTTTCCTGAGTGTTGCGATCTGGGACAGTTTTTTTCTGTTGGGGAGCTTGAAGCAGTGGCTCCGTTGTCGTGGACTGAATGTTTTTGGTGTGATTGAGATAGGCAGAGAGAATGGCGTAGTGAGCTTCGGAGGCAATGCTTTGGGGCACCAGCGAGTAGTCCATAAAGCTGAGAATTCGCCGCACGTAGTCCAGGGCAGCCACATCTTCGAGCGAAACCATACCCAATTTGAGACAGCGATCGTCGAGAGACAGCGGCAAAATCTGATGATAGAGGCAGGCTTCAAAGGGGAGAATGCGATCGATCAGTTGAAAAGCTTTCTGAGTATCCACTTGCGCCGATGATTGAAGGTGATCGTTGTGACGAGGAAGATCTTTGATTTGAGCTTCGGCTGGGTGACTCAGTGGGAGCATAGTAGAAACTGGGAAGGGATAGATCCAGACTCATGAAAGCGTTGTAGAAAATTGAATTCAGAACAAACCCTCTCACACTCAGCAGATCAAAAAATCTCGTTCAACAATCTCAAAAACTGTCAAAAATGAGAGCCAAAACTGCCTACCTACTTAACTTCCACTAATTCATCCGATCTCCGGAAAAATCAATCTACCCAACCCAGATCAACGCTTCACTTCTCTCAAAACCGCTACTCTATCCCCATCTCATCCAAGTTTAATTCATCCCTCCTCGCGCAGCGGAATGCAGTTCTCCCTCATCCCTTCTCCCGTTTTCCCACTTCTCGACCGATCGCTCCCATCGTGTCACTGAGAGAACTTTTGAAAACGTTGTAAAACACGTCCCTGGGAGTACCTGATCTGGGCTGGGCCTCGACGACTTGAGTAATCAACACTTGAGTCGGTTTTGCTCCCTTAAAAGGGGCGATCGGCTCAATCATCCAATAGCCCTTTAGACTTTGCAGGTCACCTTCCACGAGTTGAAAGTCGATGCGAGTCTTGGCCTTTTCGACAATAGAAGACCGCACCCGCGATTGAATCGTGACCAAAAAGACCTGGCGCGAGTCAATTTGTTCAACGACCTTGCGATCGCCCTTTGACTCCAAAATTTTACTAGAAACTACATTAGGCAAAAATTTAGAAAAGTTGCCATAGTCCGTCAGCACTGACCAGGCCATTGCTGGAGAACCCTTGACGAGCACTCTGGCGGTATAGCTGCCTTTCTCACCCGTGATCATCGGTTGACCTCTTCTCAGAGTCGTGCGATCGCTCACCGAAAGCTGATCAACCGTACTGTTAAACAGTTGGGCCGAAACGGGAGGTGTGCTCACAGCAAGGGTGGCGATCGTCCAGCATCCCGTTAGAAAATAACCGCCTAAACGCTTGAACATGCCAGATTTCCTCTCTAAGATGGGTGTCAAATTGGCTGTCCTATTCTAGAGCGTTCGGCTCAGAGTTGCGAAAAGTGTAACAGGAAGTACGATCGTTCCGCTCCAATGGCAGAGTAAGAGAATCCAAACCGATCTCAAAACTTTCTGTGAGGAGCCAACAAAATGATTTCCAGTCTCAAACCGTCTCACTCTACCTGGAGCCGCTTCAAAGCGTTGCCCATTCTGGGGTTGATCAGTTTTACACTTGCCAGTCCCGCGATCGCTCAAGAAAAACTTATGCGAACTTTAACCGTAACTGGACGAGGATTTGAAGAGATTCCCACGACACTGACCCAAGTGAGATTAGGCGTAGAATTTCAGGGTAAAACCGCAGGAGAAGCGCAGCAGGCCGTCGCTCGGCGATCAACCTCTGTCGTGACGCTGCTCAAATCGCGCAGTGTAGACAAGCTAGAGACGACGGGCATTAGCCTCAATCCGGTTTATCGCTACGACAACAACACTCAAACGCTCGTTGGCTATACCGCAACCAATAGTGTGAGCTTTCGACTGCCGACCGAGAAGGCTGGCACAATTTTGGACGATGCCGTCTCAGCGGGAGCCACTCGAATTGAAGGGGTGAGCTTTATTGCTACCGATGACGCGATCGCCGCTGCCCAAAAACAGGCGCTTCGCAAAGCTACTCAGGATGCCCAAGGTCAGGCTGACTCGGTGTTAAACGCTCTCAACTTTACGCGCAAAGAGATCGTCAGCATTCAAGTCAACGGAGCGTTTGCCCCACCGCCGCGCCCTGCGGAATATGGAGACTTTGCAGCGCGAGTGTCCGCCTCAAAAGCTCCCTCTCCTGTCATCGGGGGAGATCAGCGCGTCGAAGGATCAGTCACGTTGCAGATTAGCTACTGAATCTAGAGACTGAATGCAGCGTTTCTAAAAGTCCTCTGTATACCCACCAGAAGTCGCTTCTCCACCGCCTTCATTGTCCCGCTTTGAGCCAAGCAACTGTAGCCGATCGACCAGCACGACAGGGGACGTACGATCGGCTCCGGTGTTGCGGTCTTTCCAGGTATCAAACTTGAGAGAGCCTTTGACTCCGATCAGACTGCCCTTTCTCACATAGTTGGCCGCTACATCAGCTTGTTTGCCCCAAAGCTCTAAATTAAACCAGTCGGGCTGATCGCTATTGCGAGTTTGACGATTGACCGCCAACGTCAGCCGACACTTCACGCTGCCCGACTCAAAATACTTCACATCTGGATCGCCACCAACGCGGCCTACTAGCGTCACTACGTTTAAACTCATATTTGTCGCTCGCGGTTTGTAAGTGCTTTCAGAATACGAGATGATCTGGTGCGATCGTACTCAAATTTGGTCACCTGATGCATTTCAATACATTTGTACTTAGAATTTTAACATTAAACTGGGTTAAGCGAATTTAGGGCCGACGATCGCACTCACATCGCACTTAGTATTAAAAACAAATTAAACCCAACGTCAAAACAAAAATTAGTTCAAATTACACCATTCATCAGTGATTTTTAGGGATGACAACTGATTTGATAGGAATCCTTTTTCTATTATGCTGATCTGCCTCCGTAAGGCGTGTAGTGTATGAGTAAGCAAAGCACCAAAACGCCCAAAACGCAGGTTTCACAGGGCAAATCCTAAAATACAAACCTCTTAAAAGTAATTTGTGATCTGAGGCTTGAAACACGCTGGAGAATGGTTCAATAGACCTTGAGCCTACAATATTGATGCAAGATGACCTAGACTCAAGCAAGAAACTGTAATAAAATCCACTATCGATTAGTCTTGGTGTTAAATTTCACCCCGTCCGAGCGTACTCAATAGCGTTATTTAGAGGATAGAATAGTGGGTCTTTTTAGTCGCTTCTCCTTATCCCGGGACATGGGTATCGACCTGGGAACCGCCAACACACTAGTCTACGTATCGGGTAAGGGCATTGTTCTACAAGAACCCTCCGTCGTAGCGATGGATCAAAACGAGAAAATCCCCTTGGCGGTTGGGGAGGATGCCAAGAGAATGTTGGGACGCACCCCCGGAAACGTGATTGCCCTGCGTCCCCTGCGAGACGGGGTGATTGCAGATTTTGACACCGCCGAACTGATGCTCAAACACTTTATTCAACGAGTGCATGAGGGCAAAACACTGGTGTCTCCTCGCATAGTGATTGGCATCCCCAGTGGCGTTACGGGCGTTGAGCGTCGTGCCGTTATGGAAGCCGCCTCCCAAGCCGGGGCGAGAGAAGTGTATCTGATTGACGAACCTGTCGCCGCAGCGATCGGAGCAGGTCTTCCGGTAGCCGAGCCAACGGGCAACATGATTATCGACATCGGAGGCGGCACGACAGAAGTCGCCGTTCTCAGCTTACAAGGTACGGTTTTGAGCGAATCGGTGCGTGTCGCGGGCGATGAATTGAGCGAAGCGATCGTGCAGTACATGAAAAAAGTTCACAACCTGGTAATCGGGGAACGCACCGCCGAAGAAATTAAAATCACCATCGGGTCGGCTTATCCCACGCAGGGCGACGAAGACATCATGGAAGTTCGCGGATTACACCTGCTCTCAGGGCTGCCGCGCACCGTCACCATCAAAGGGCCCGAGATTCGAGAAAGCATGTCTGAGCCACTCTCGGTCATCGTCGATGCGGTTAAGCGCACTCTGGAGCGGACTCCTCCCGAACTGGCAGCCGACATTATCGATCGCGGCATCATGCTGGCGGGCGGCGGCGCATTGCTGAAGGGAATCGATACGCTCATCAGTCACGAAACGGGGATTGTCGTTCACGTTGCGGCCGACCCCCTCAGTTGCGTGGTGCTAGGAACGGGGCGCGTGTTGGAGAACTTTAAACAACTTGAGCGCGTATTTAGCACTCGTCCGCCTCGCTAGATTAGAGTCACCGTCCTGATGGGGGCGATCGCGCTGCGGAAAATGACCTTAGCGTTGAAATGAAACGTGTCCTTTTGTAAAGTTAGTCCAGCAAAACGAGTAGGTTGAATGTACGCACTGCGCCGCTGGTGGGATCGATATGGAGTTCAGGCTGCCCTAGCCACCCTCGCCCTGGGAACCGCCCTGATTGTGCGGCAAACTCAAGGGGTGTTGCTCATGGAGACCTATCAGGTTCTCACCCGCCCTTTTCAAGCCAAGCCAACCCAGGTCGATCGCATTGCCAACGCTCAACTGTTGGAGTTACAGCAAAGATTGATTGAGCTAGAAAGCAAAAATCAGCGTCTAGAGGAGCTTTTAGGATTCACATCCGGCAAAAAGGTGAAGGGCGTGACGGCTCCCGTGATCGGGCGCAGCGCAGATCATTGGTGGCAGCAGGTGACGCTGGGGCGCGGCAGTCGGGACGGCATTGAAGTGGGATCGATCGTGCTGAGTCCCGGTGGTCTGGTCGGGCGAGTGGACAATGTAACGCCCAATACGAGCCGAGTTTTGCTGTTGAGCGACCCTAGTAGCGGGGTAGGCGTGACGGTCAGCCGCAGTCGATCGATGGGTTTGATGCGCGGCAAGTCAGCCAATCGAGCCGTCATGGAATTTTATGAAAAAGTGCCCGATGTGCGGCGGGATGATGTGGTTTCGACCTCTTCGCTGAGTGGGCGGTTTCCGGCGGGGATTCCGATCGGGCGGATTGAGTCAGTCGATCTCACCAAAAGTCCTGCTCCTGAAGCGGTGATCGAGCTTTCTGCCCCGGTGAATAATTTGGAGTGGGCGGTCGTCTATCCCAATTCGCCAAATTTAGCGCAGCCGTTACCTCTGGTGCCCCCTCCTAAAACAGTGCCGTCTCCCTCTCCGACTAATTTGCCCTCCCCGGCTGCTTCTCCTTCTCCGGATGCCGCACGATGAAAAACTCGGCTCTCGACAATCTGTTTGATCAGCACCCTCTTTCTCGTCCGCTGGTGAACTGGGGCGTGACGATCGGTTCAATTCTAATCTGTCTGATTCTATTGCCGTCGCGTCTCCCTGGGATGGAACTGGCAGGAATTGGCCCCAACTGGCTATTGGTTTGGGTGGTGGCCTGGAGTGTGAAGCGATCGGTCTTTCAGGGAGCGTTTGCGGGATTGGTGTTGGGATTGCTACAAGATGGAATGACGGCTCCGAGTCCGACTCATGCGTTGAGTTTGGCGATCGTCGGGGCGCTGAC
>NZ_JBJPHS010000044.1:52476-54781 GCF_052939495.1 Phormidesmis sp. 146-12
TGACGGCTCCGAGTCCGACTCATGCGTTGAGTTTGGCGATCGTCGGGGCGCTGACGGCCAAGCTACAAAAACAGCGCTACGTGCAGGAAGATTTTATTTCGGTTGCCCTGATTGTATTTGGAATGGCAGTCTTAGCCGAAACGGTGACGGCGATTCAGTTTAGTTTGCTGGGTGGTCGGTCGATCGCTGAGATCTGGACGTATCACCAGTTTGTCGCACTCAGTTCAGCAATTCTCAGCAGTCTGTGGGCCCCTGTGGTATACTTTCCCCTCAATCGCTGGTGGGAGCATATGGGAATGGTAGAGCCGACAGGGTGAGGGAGAACTTCGATGATCTGTTCCCCCTTTCGGGGTAATCCACTTCGCGAGAGGGAATGAGGGATGAGATAAGTCTGTCTGAGCAGTATGCGGCGGGATTGTCGGGCTTTGCTAGGCAGCGGTTTCTGAACTCTTTACTTGCGTCTTCTCGGTGTCAACTGGCTTATCTGTTTTGCGAATAGTGAGTAAAACTAACGCCGCGAGTTCTGGAACAAGTGCAGCAATTGCAGTCAGTTTGAGCGACCAAGTTTCGGATGCATTAAACAACCCTGCTGCGTTGCTCAAGTGTGCAGATACGATATCGGTCATATCAATGGCAAGGCACGCCCACAAAAGTGTTTTCACAGTACTTCTATCTGCAAAAGCAACGATCGCAGCAAGCACAATGTCTCTAACTGCCCAAACACGAATGATGTAAGGCATTTGGATGTTTAGATCGATGGGGATGTTAAGTTGCTCCATCAGCCATTGTGGGTCAGCATAGCCAACAGCGCTGAGACTAAACCGAATCAAGCACATCAGCCCTATTAGTAAAGCAACAAACCAGCCTTGGTCTCTCATATTTGCCCCTACCTGTAGAATTCACTAGAAATCTATGTAGACACTAAACGCAGGAGTTTCCAAAGTAAAGTAGTTACCGTTTAGTAACTGCACAATACATCAGAGACTACCAGTATCTATGGCAGAACCAGAATCCGCTCCCCTTGAAAAACTCCTCAACCAAATAGCAGGACAGTGGACGATATACATTCTGTGGATTTTAGACACCAACGGAACCTTACGCTTTGGCGAATTGAGACATAAAGTTGATGGTATTTCACCAGCTTGATGAACTAGGACACTCCCAGTAGTTATTCTGCAAGAAGTCGAACATTTGAGCAAAACTCGTCATCACTCTCTGCCGCAATTCGATATCCTAGTGACAGTGTAAGTTTACGTAACTTTACAAGCTCCAATCTTCCTGACTCAATTTATGAAATGTATCATCGATCGCCGTGCCCAATTTTCGGCTAGTCATCGATATTGGCTGCCCAATCTGAGCGAGGCGGAGAACTTCGATCGCTTTGGTGCCTGCGCCCGTCCGATGGGTCATGGCCACAACTATGTGCTGTATGTGTCGATGCTGGGCGATCTGGATGAATATGGCATGGTGCTTAACCTGACAGATGTCAAACACGTCATCAAAAAAGAGGTCACCAGCCAGCTTGATTTCTCGTTTCTCAATGATGCCTGGGTCGAGTTTCAGCAGACCTTGCCTACCACCGAGAATATTGCACGAGTCATCTGGCACAAACTAGAATCGCATTTGCCGATCGTCAATATCCGCCTCTACGAAC
Source organism: Phormidesmis sp. 146-12 (assembly GCF_052939495.1). Taxonomy (NCBI): domain Bacteria; kingdom Bacillati; phylum Cyanobacteriota; class Cyanophyceae; order Leptolyngbyales; family Leptolyngbyaceae; genus Phormidesmis; species Phormidesmis sp. 146-12. The sequence goes on from NZ_JBJPHS010000044.1 coordinate 54,131, forward strand.
ACCCCGAACTCTGGGCCGATTACCAAGGAAACTCTATGGAAGCTTTTCTCACTGTCAGCACCCATTTCAGCGCCGCTCACCGTCTCGCCCGACCCGATCTGAGCTTTGAAAAGAACTGCGAAATCTATGGCAAGTGCGCTCGTCCCAATGGTCACGGCCACAACTATCATCTAGAAGTCACAATCAAAGGTGAAATCGATCCAGAAACGGGAATGTTAGCAGATTTAGTTGCGTTTGAGAAAGCGATCGAAGACTACGTGACGGAACCCTTTGACCACACTTTTTTGAATAAAGACATTGCATATTTTGAAAAAGTTGTTCCCACTGCCGAAAACATCGCCGTACATATTCGCGATCTGCTAGAACAACCGATTCGCAACATCGGCGCACAGCTTTACAAAATCAAATTAATCGAGAGTCCTAACAACTCCTGTGAAGTCTACGGATCAGGCGTTTCGGATGCTGTAGCGATGAAAATGCGCGAACCTGACATGGCGACCCCTTGCGGGTAACTCGAAGAGATCGTCTAACCTCATTTCACACTCAAAACTTCTCAAGGGTGGGCAATCTCGTCTACCCTTTTTTGTGTTTAAAGAATTAAGTGCCTATCCGAAAACTTGAATTGCCCTGACGACAATACAAGCACAGGAT
>NZ_JBJPHS010000045.1:0-54019 GCF_052939495.1 Phormidesmis sp. 146-12
AATTTACTGTCCTCTCTTGCATTCCGGCTTCCTAGTTTTGTCAGTCAAGCAGCTTCATGGTCTAACGCACGTAGTATTTCCCAAAAGACTTCGACTTTATTGCCATTAGAATCGTCACGAACAGCTAAGGGAAGAAATTTTGCATTTAGAACAGCAGAATAGGAGTTCTTATTAACAGCTTCTATACTTTGAACAATAGAATGAAAGTCTTCCATCACACCTAGATTAAGATGTAGCAGCTCTCGATCAAACAGGTCATTTCCTATTTGATTTGAGAGGTTATTTGCTACATCGCGTCGATGAATTAATAATTGCACATTCCCTAGAATAGGAAGTCCAACTATTTGAGCTCCATGCATACAAACAGATTGAAATGATTCAAGAAATACCTGACCAAATAAAGACTCACTGCTAAAACCAAGTTCTGTTAAGTAGCTATTTAATGGATCAATGTCATTCAAATAACCCGGAATCCAAGGATCATCCAGCATTATAATATCGTAGAGACCTTGCTTTCGGAAGTTTTTTCTAGCCTCTTCATTTCCTAATTCAATAATATCAAAATTTAGGCGAGGGAATGATTTTGGCAGAAAAGCATTGATAATATACTCAAAATCCTTGAGAAGATCAGCTATTGTCTTTGATGCTTCAGATGACAATCCGATTTTCAACTCCAGATCAGATTCAAATACTTGATAAGTGTTATTAGAGGTATCAATAATCTCACGCCAATCTAGTTCTAACACTTCACAAAAAGCTTGAAAAGAAAGAGGATTGATGGCTTCTCTTTTGTCGCCTACAAATCGCTTCCAAGTCCCTTCTGAGCATCCATCAGCGTAGAGTTCGTTGGAATCCCAATCGCCTTCGGGGTCTAAAATTTTACTAGCTTCTACAAGCCACCGTCGATCACATTTGATCCAGCCTCGCTCTATTCTAGCTTTCCGTAGGGCTTGCTTAATCTTCGCGAGTCCCTGCTTTGATGGCTTTGGCATTCAATGACCACTGAACGTCTGAATTGTCAAGTCTAATTCTAGATCAGTTTGAGATCAGAATGCCCTTTTCAGAAGTGCTTCAAAATTGCGCTTAAGTTGCCTCTAGATAAAAATTGCGGTTCTCAGCATTATGAAATTGTGGACGGTTCATCAATTTGCTTTTAATTCAAGGAGAACTTTGCGAACTACAAAAACTTGGCAGTAACTTTTGGCTCTCTCATTCTGGTTACTGAAATGCTTGTTTTTGTTCCTTTTGTTCAAGTACTTGACTTGCAGTGATTTGGTCTTCGCATCCAGCGTTTCTTCTTTGCTCGGTACATTCATCCCACATCTATCACAAAGTTTGTCATGAAAACACAACAAATCGTGCTATTCGCTGCTGTTTCATTAACTTCACTTAAAGTCTTATTAGGCTCGACACACCCAGCATTGGCAAATGATTGTCAGGCTATGATGCAGGACTTCATTCAGTATTCAAAAGCAGGAGCAGCATATGGTTCCAGACCTATTGCTGCAACTGTTTCAAGCCATTCAATCAACCCATCATATAAAGATGCTGGGTTTAGCTCGGACGACATTACCATGACCACTGCCGGCTTGGTAGAATACGCTAATGGAGCACTAGACTATTCTTCAGATGACTCTATTCAGGGTATAGTCCCTCTACGCTGGAATACGTCAACGTGGTCTCCTATCCCTCCAGGTACACGTACGCCTTTATCTTCATCACCAGCGAATTCCTCGGGGAGCATATTTCCCCCACAGATTATAATTAATGTTCCGCCACCCAAACAGCCTTTTGCACCTACACCGCAATTGACATATAGAGTCCAGATCACTAGAACAGGTGTAGTTACCATCGCTACCCTGATCAATAATAAGAACTTTTTAGGTCGAGCACCAGTTACTTTTCAAGGCATTTGCTCGAAAGGAGTGATTACAGGAAGCGCTAATGGTGATAAGTTTCACACGATAACCCTTCGTAGGGCAACGCGGCCAGTGATTCGATAAGGTTAGTTCTTCTAACTTCTTGCTCTTTAAGACGTTCTAAAGGACAAGAAGTTAGGGAATTAATGTGAAAACTGAACACAAAAATTCTGTTGTAGCAGCCCTAAGCCATTTGTGGAATTAAGAAGCTCTGTGAGAAAGGCTTCCGTCGGAAGCCTTTCTCACAATCCAAGAGGATCGCTGTAGTCTTTGCTGACCGAGACAGCGCTTCTCCAAAAACCTTGGCTGAACTTAACAACCAGTGATTCTACCTTAGAATATTGAATTCATCTCCGAAACTATTCTTTTACCAATCATGCTCAAAAAACATCTAGTTATAGGATTGGCATCAACCTCAATTCTAGCAATGACTGGCTTAAGTACTATGAACGCAAATGCAGACGAGCCGTTTTGCTACATGCGTATAAAAGATGGAAAGACAATAGACCTTAGCAAATGGTGTGGAAGAAAACTTGATGCTGAATCCAATAAAGATACATCTTTTGCTGAAGTTGATAATTCAGCCAATGTTGACAAATTACTCCAGGAAACTTTGGAGCAAATTAATTCACAGAACAATGGAGTTGCTTCTCCTTCAACACCGATAGAGCCTGTCGAACTTCAGAATGAATAGGGCTGATTTTCCCACGAGATCCGATGAGATATCCCTCATTTGTTACTCTAGCGAGAGTAAAAGCTAAAAGCCTGGCTGCACTTGGGTTTTGCTCTTTTGTCACTTTCGAGCCACCAAGATAGGAAACTCAGACTACTGCTAGGTTTCAGAATTCAGTTCAGTGAGAGTGATTAAAGAGGGAGCGAGTATGCATTGGTTCCGGTGACTCCAAGCTGGGAGAGCGATCGTGCCCAACCCACTCGTCGAGAAATTGAAAAAGGTAGAACAACTGGAAAATCCTCTGCTCGGCAACAACTTCAGCATCTAATTGATCGCACATTGAATCAGGATCGATCGATCGAGACGATTACCGATTTGAGCGATCGTCTGAAGCAGATGGGAGTTTCTACTCGCCTGAACTGCTCGGTGGACGGTCAACCCAGGGGTATTTCGTTTGAATTCGACGGTATCGCGATCGCGGGTGCAAAACTGGGAAGAGCATATAGCCTCCCTCGACTCCAGCAGCGATTAGCCGGAGGAGTGCCATCTGTGATTGACCGACCGCCGCCCTCAGCAACGCAGCAGATCCGCCGACTACTTAATCAAACGATTCAGCACGTTTTTTCTATTCCGCAACTCGTTGAGTACTTACAGGCATCTGGAGTACCTGTGCAGCTTCATCAATCTCATAGAGGGGAACGGCTGTTAATCGAAGTCGAGGGCAAAACTATCAATAGTTCAAGGCTGGGCAAGCTCTACCACCTACAAACTTTAAAGAGTCGATTGGAGCATCAAGCGGTGTCTCGGCCTGTTTCAATGCGACAGACAATCGAAACATCGTCAGCGCTTGGTGCTTTAGCTGAATATGGGCACTTGAACGCAGCTCGCGAGAAACAGGTTTACCAGCACCTTTATGAAACACTGGCACAAAAAATACGCAAGCATAGCAAGTACCAGCAATCGATTCATGAAGTGGATTTAGAAATCGCTCAATATATTCTTCAGAGCGAGTCTGACACTGATGTAAAAGCTCTGGTTCACAGTCCTCAAGTTCAGCAGATTAGACAAAACGTTGGGCGTGAGCAGGCAGAAGCCTATGTGCAAGAACTCTTGAAGCTGGCGGCTCACAACATAAATGGAAAGAATCGTCAGCGCGCGAATTCGCTTAACCGTGACCTAGAGCGGTAACGGTAGAGGGTGATTGTAGAAATTTTCCGTGCTGTTAAAGTTTTAACCATGCGGAAAACTTGATCCTTTCACATAGATTGAAAAGCTAAAATTGTCTCGTTAAAATTATTTCTGCTACGATCGCTCCTGCTCACTCTAACCCGCTTGCACTCCCTAACTTTGGCATTCTCTTTCACCAAACTGGAACCCTGGGCATGGAACTAAAAGGCAAACAGATTGAGGAATTGAGAGTGGCTTTACAGCGGGCATTTCTCGACAGAACCAAACTTAAGCGCCTGCTGCGTGAAGAACTTGATGTGCGAATGGATGAGGAGATTGGAGGAAACACCCTCACAGAGACGGTCGCTGAATTAATAGACTGGGCAGAGGAGCAGGGGAGGCTTCCTGAATTAGTGAGTGCGGCTATTCGTCGTAATCCAGGAAATCATAGATTGCGATCGTTTGTGGAGTCGTTCGGAATTCTGCCTTCTGAAGCAGGAATCATAGAGGGTGCTTACGGTCCTGAGTTTGACTGGCGAGGTTCCACGGAGCCGCTTGAACTTCAGGGTTTTTGGCGGCGAAAACCTGAGTTGTGGGATGTTGCCTTTCTAAGCCGAGGGGTCGATCAAGCCTCATCCGTTTGTCGAATCGAAGTCGAAGGTCAAGGAGCGGTTGGGACAGGGGTTCTGCTGAGTCAAGATTTGCTGCTGACGAACTACCACGTTCTCGAAGATGCGATTCAATCTGATTTACAGAATCTTTCGCGAGTGCGATTGTGCTTTAGACGATTGACTACGGAAGCTGGCACTGAAGCGATCGGGCAGACGTTCCAGCTTGCAGAGAACCCGATCATGCGTTCTAGCCCAACCCAAGTGTTAGATTATGCGTTGCTGCGTATAGAGTCGTCCATTCTGAACGCTGAAGCGATTCGCCCAGTGGAATTTGCTCAAATCTCTTTGGAAAAAGGAAATAGCATTCACATTCTTCAACATCCGAATGGCGAATCAATGAAGATTGTATTCGGAACGAATGGAGTGACGGGTGTATATGAACAAGAAGGTCTAATTCAGTACATAAGCCAAACTTCTACGGGGTCTAGTGGCTCTCCGTGTTTCAATGATGACTGGCGGCTGGTCGCTCTCCATCATGCTCAACGGGCAACAAGTTCTGGAGTGGTGTGTGAAGGAATTCTACTCAGTGCCATCTATCCACAAATTTCAGATGTGTTGACTTAGTTCAGATGTACGTCAAGATCGAGGGGAAACAGACGGAATGGGACGAAGAATTGTTACGCGACAACTGCAATCCGCAACGTCCAAGGAAGCGGTAGATGGCTATCAGGATCGATTGCTCAAGTATATTCCTGCGGATGTGAATGGAGCTTGGCTAGCGTTGACAGGGATCGTCAAGAGCGCGACGGCGATTCCACAAAGCAACGTGTTGTGGGGTCTGTTTCTGACTCTGCTGATTCTGACTCCGATCTGGACTTGGCAGCAAACTTCCAGACCCAATCAACCCCCTGCTATTACGCAGATTCTGATCTCGACAGGTGCATTTTTCGTGTGGGTGTTTGCCTTGGGGGAACCCTTTACCAGTCTCAGCTTCTATCAGCCCGTGTATGGTTCAATCCTGCTGATTCTTTACACTCTAATCGTTGCCAAGATTGCCCCTAAAGAGTAACAACATTCAATAAATGCGACAGGTTTGAGATGGGAAAGTGGGAACTATTTGGAAAACAGGTTGAAGAGCTTGAGGCGGCTCTGGGGGATGCGTTTGCTCAAGAAGATGATCTCAAACAAATGCTTCGGAAGCGGCTAAATTTGCGCTGGGATTCGATTAAGAAAGGAGACACCTATGAATCCAGGCTATTTGAACTGATCGAATGGTTTGAGTCGAAAGGGAATATTGATAAATTTATTATCGAAGTTGCTAACTGCAAGTCCGAAAATCGGAAAATTCAACGTTTTATTGAAACCTATATTGACAAGTTATTTGAGTTTGATAACATTGATCGACTATCTGCTGAATTATTAACTAAACTACTCACGATTCTTAAGAGTATCCCTGACTTCATGAGCGTTTGGGGCATTTGCAGAAAGATTTTGCCTTCAACTATTGAGGTCGATCGTGCCCAAAAGATTCAAGCCTTTGGTCAGTCTGAGCTATCAAACTGGTTCAAATGTTTAACGCTTTTAATGTTTTTACTGGAAGATTATCCAACCTCGAAGCAACGCCCAAGTATTCTCGTCTTTGTTCAGTCCCTATCAGAGTCTTCTGCTCTAGAGGATGTCATAAAGAATCAGCTAAGTGAGTGGCTTCAAGAGGTCGATCCTCAACAAAATGATGCACAGACGGGTCTTTCAAACTCTTTTGAGCAGGGGAATGGGGGATTGCAAGCCTACTTGATGATCACGTTGAGTCCTGAAAAATCTAAAATGCGATCGCTTGCAACTTTGTACTGTGTCGCTCCTACAGGTGATACAAAAGAAATTCCTGTGAATTTAGATCCACAGTCTACAGAACGGGGTGTTTTGTCTACTTGGAAGAAAGTTCCGCAGACCATTGCCCAATTTGTTGAACAGGCAATTTCTAACGAGCTAGAGAAGCCTGAGAATCGATTGGGATGTGCTTACTATGCGTTGACGGTTGAACTATTTTTGCCTCACCAGTACCTGAATGAGCGGGTGGATCAGTGGAAAATCAAAGATGGTTTTGGTAATTTTGTGCCATTGATAGTACAGCATCGGTTAGTCGTGCGATCGCAGGATCGAGTGGTGAAGCCCAATTTGAGAAATGCGTTCTCTCAGTCTTGGCATCGCGCTAAAAAAATACTCCAGGAAAATCCTCAACCCGCTTCACTACGCGAAAACATCGAGCATCTCAGCCAGTTAGATTGTCTTAGATTTGGAGCGCTTCAGGAAAACCTCAAGGAAAAAATTGGGATTAAAATCACTTGCTCATTGCCGCAATCCCAAAAAGAAATGCTTAAATTTTTACAGGCAATACTGGGATCGGGGATTCCGCTGGCAGTTTGGGCGCATGATTGTGAACTCTCTAGCAGCGAGTTGGAGCAGAGATTTGACCAGTTCTTAACCGTTGATCTCCTGTGCAGCCCCTGTAACTTGATAGAAAAGGTGAAGAAACAGCGGGTGTCCTCTTTTGATGATAGCGAAAATCCCCAGACGCGCTGGGGACGGCATCTTACGCTTTTATGGGATGATTTTGAACGGATGCCTGTCTCAGAACCATTTCAATCTAGAGGGGAACGATCGGCATGAGCGACGATTGGAAAATTTTTCGGGGAACGACCACTCCTCACAATGGCATTGATCGCCTTCTCAAAATTGAGGCTCCTAGCTGGCGGCGGTTTGCAAACTCAACGGGTGAGATTGATGCAAAACGAGATCGGGCATATTGGCAGAACTTAGAGAAGATTGCCCAAACCCGATCGCGTGACTTAAAGCGGGGCGAAAGTTTCCGCATTCAACAGACTCAGATGAACGTGATTGAAGCTGTCAATGCGGCTCTTTACCTCCGCCGACCTTTGTTGATTACTGGGAAACCTGGATCTGGAAAAACTTCGTTAGCCTATGCAATCGCACGAGAGTTAAAATTAGGCCCCGTACTCGTTTGGTCGGTGACGGCGCGATCGAATCTTCAGCAAGGGCTATATCAGTATGATGCGATCGCTCGGCTACAGGATGCTCAACTCAGTCAAACTGACTCATCCGAGCCTTTAGCAGAACGAGACTTTCGGAATATTGGACAATACATTCGCCTGGGCGCGGTGGGCACTGCATTCTTGCCCTCTTTGCGTCCACGGGTACTTTTGATTGATGAAGTCGATAAGAGCGACATCAATTTACCTAACGACCTGCTGAATTTGTTGGAGGAGGGATACTACGAAATCTCCGAACTCCGACGGCTTGCCAAACGAGGAACGCTGACCCAAACTGTAGAATCTGAGGACGGGTTGAATGTGGATATTCAGAAGGGATTAGTGCCGTGTCAAGCGTTCCCGGTGGTCGTAATGACGAGTAACGGCGAACGAGACTTCCCATCGGCATTCCTACGGCGCTGTGTGCGGGTACAGATGCCGAATCCTCAAAAGGAAGCCTTGGTGAGCATCGTGAGAGCGCATTTGGGAGAGGCATTGATTCAGCAATTTGATTCAGTCATTGAAGATTTTGTAGATCGCAATGAGGAGGAAGATGGCAATTTAGCAACGGATCAACTGCTCAATACGTTGTATCTGTTAACTCAGAATGCCGATGAAGCCGCCATCAAAGAGTTGTTATTTAGTTCTCTCAGCAGTCTTGGAACAGGACAATGATCGATCGCTGGATTGCCGAATTAGGAGAGAAGCTGGATCTGACGGCTGAAGAGTTGGCAGATATTGTTTGGCTGACTCTGGTTCGACAACAAGGCAGCGTAGCGAATACGATCCAGGCGAAATCTGAGGATCGGATCGAAACAACGGAAGCGCGATCGCTAGTTGCCCCGATCTCACCGATGCCCATCTCTACATCGGTTTCAATCACGAATTCTCGGTCAACGTCTGAAATAGTTGCTGGCATTGCGCCTCGTCGATCGCAGGCAGATTTGATGACAAATACCGTGTTGGATCGGGTTCCGTTCAAAGTGCCTAATCCGCCGTCCATCCGGGAACCGTTAGCCTTGGTGCGATCGCTGCGACCCCTGATGCGACAGGTGCCATCGGGACAAATAGACGGGTTGGATGAGCAAGCCACCGCTCAACAAATTGCTGAAACGCAAGTCTGGCAACCGATCGTCCAACCTGCGTTGGAACCGTGGCTAGAGTTGGTTTTGGTTGCGGACGAAAGCGCCTCCATGCTGATCTGGCAACAGACGGTGTTGGAGTTTCGGAAGCTGTTGCGAAATTATGGAACGTTTCGAGATGTGCAGCTTTGGGGATTGCGTTGGAGCGGAACTCAGCTAGAGCTTCGTCCGGGCATTGGTTCCGAAGCCCTTCAACAAGCTCCCCGTCAAGCCAAAGAGTTACTTGATCCGAGTGGACGAAGGCTGATTTTACTGATCACGGATTGCGTAGCAGAGCAATGGCACCAACCGGACTTGACCCAGACGCTAAAACTGTGGGCACAGTCTAGCCCGGTTGCGATCGCGCAGGTTCTTCCAGAGTGGCTATGGGTGCGGACGGCAATTCGGGGCTTTGAGCCTGTGTCACTGACTGCGCTAGAACCTGGATTGCCTAATAGCCGATTAACCGTTGATTGGAGTGCTGTCTGGCAGATCGAATCGGCTCCTAAATCGAGCGTGTGCGTCCCGATCGTGCCGTTAGAGCCAGCCTCGGTATTGACTTGGAGCCAGATGGTGGTGGGGCGAGGCGAGGCACCGGGCTACTGGGTGCGATCGTTTGCCCCAGAAGCAGATGAGGTGTCACCTCATGTGTTCTCGCCTCAAGAGCGATTAGAGCGGTTTCAGGTGCAGTCGTCTCCGATCGCGCAACGGCTCATCGGTCTGGTAGCTGCTTCTCCGGTGATTACGCTTCCGGTGATTCGATTGATTCAGGAGACTTTATTGCCAACTTCTGAGCAGATGAATGTAGCGGAGGTGATTTTGGGTGGCTTGCTAGAGCCGATCGAACCTCTGAAATTTGAAACAAACCCTGATCAGGTCGAGTACCGATTTGTGGATGAAGCGATTCGGAAACTGGTGCTAGAAAAGGCTCCTGTGACGGACACTGTGAAGGTTTTGTCAAAGTATATTGAAAAGCAATTTGACATGTCTCTCGATGAATTTGTGGCGGAACTGCAAGTCTGGAGCCAGAGCGAAAATGCCGAGTTGGTAGAAAGAGCCAGACCCTTCGCAACGGTGACTGCTGCGGTTTTGAAGCGCAAGGGGAGAAGATATCGTGAGTTTGTTCAGCATATCGAACATCAATACTCATCCTCCCCAGAGCCAGAGTCATGCCAAACTGACGACTTCCCGACGTTTCAGGAGTTTGAGTTTGAAACGGGTATCATCGACGAGACGCTTCAGCCGTTTGAGTTTACCGTCGCAACGATCGAGCTTCAATCTCGAAATCGCCGTGGACCTGAGCTTGTGATCCATCGGGAGCAACGGCAGGCTTGGCAGTTTGTCGAAGAGTTGAGCGAACAGAAAGTGCTGCTAGAGATGGTCTCGATTCCAGCAGGTAGCTTTTTGATGGGATCGCCAGATGATGACTTACAACGCTCTAATTGGGAAAGCCCGCAGCATTCCGTGACCGTTGACTCGTTCTTTATGGGGAAGTACCCGATTAGTCAGGTGCAGTGGCGAATTGTGGCAGAAGCGCTGCCGCAGGTCAAGAGATCGCTTGATCCTGACCCTTCACATTTCAAAGGCGACGATCGACCCGTTGAGCAAGTGTCTTGGTGTGATGCGATCGAGTTTTGCGATCGCTTATCTCGATTTACGGGAAAATCATACCGCCTGCCAACCGAGGCAGAATGGGAATATGCCTGCCGTGCATCGCCTATCCTTCTTGCTGATGTTTCGAGAGCAGGAGATGCTTTAGGCGACGATACGATCACGCCCTTTCACTTTGGTGAAACGATCACTCCAGAACTTGCGAACTACAATGGCAGCTCTGTTTATGGTCAAGGAGTGAAAGGGCTTGATCGAAAAGCAACAACTCCTGTTGGCAGTTTTGGAGTCGCGAATAATTTTGGGTTGTACGATATGCACGGGAACGTGTGGGAATGGTGCCAAGATCACTGGCATGACAGCTACGAAGGAGCGCCCACGGATGGAAGTGCGTGGATCGATACCAATGCGGCTGAAGATGCATCTCGTGTGCTGCGGGGCGGTTCTTGGTTCGGCGATCCGCGCGGCTGTCGTTCTGCGTCTCGCCTCTACTTTGCTGCGGGGAGGCGCCTCAACTACCTCGGTTTTCGCGTTGTCTGTTCTGCGCCGAGGACTCTGTAGCCCTTTGCCCTCTTGCTCTTTTGCCCTCTGCTCTTTTCTCTTTGCCCTTCTTTTCCGCGAAGCGGATCGAGTTTTGGAGTGTGAAATTGACGTAGGATAAAAGATGCTCTAAGTTTTTCTTCCCATGCAAGAGCTACCGATTATCCAAAAAACCTACGATCTGATTAAGTGGCATGTCCCGATTCTCAATCGATTGCCGAGAGATCATAAATTTATCCTTGGAGATCCGATTGCCGCGGGACTTTATGATTTATCAGATGGACTGATTAGCGTCAAGCACAGTCCCGATAGACTGCGTTGATGATCCACCAGGAAATTAATTTCCTGGCTCATGGCTGAAGTCCGTTGAAACGGACTGAAAAGGCAGAGTCGATCGGTGGAGTTCTGAGATTTTAGCTGACAGGAATCGTAGCGTTAATCATCCTCAGCTTGGGAACATTCTAGTATCGCGATCGCTGTGTTCAAAGTGTGGTGTTCTTTTTGGTTCAGAACATAAGCTTTTGCGTCATTCAACTGCTTGCTTCCAAGGGTTAGCACTCCATATCCTTCTTGCCAAGAAAACTTGTGTTCGTGACCCAGTGTTTGGTTAAGATAATGCGAACTGCTGCCTTTGACTAACTTCACAAACTCTGCAACCGAGCATTTAGGCGGAATAGATGCTAATAGATGGATGTGATCAGCAACGCCACCGATCGCATGTAAGATCCCACCATTCGCATCAACTTTCCCTTGGATATAGGCATACAATCTACCCTCAAATTCTGGAAGAATCAGCGGTTGACGATTCTTCGTTGCCCAAATTAAATGATAATACGTTCGCCAAAACGCCATCTTTACCCACCCGATCGCTACTCCGCATCCCACAATTTAGTCCATTTCAATGGACTTCAGCTATGAGCCAGGAAATTAATTTCCTGGTGGACTCAAACGAAGCCAGAAGTCGTAAAGTGGAAAATGATCCAGCATCGAAAAATCAATCGGGGTTGAGTAGCTTGGTAGCTGCGGCGAAGAGTTGCTCAACCCTACCCTCACCGTTGCTTCCTATGACCCTCAGCATCAGACGCGAAATACGCAAAGCACAACATTATCTTGAGAGTCTGGGCGACACCCTAGACCTGGATATGGTGCTAGTTCCGGAGGGCAGCTTTTTGATGGGATCTCCAGAGAATGAGCCAGAGCGCGATGGCGACGAAAGCCCACAGCATTCTGTGACGGTTGCCGAATTCTGTATGGGGAAATACCCGATTACGCAAGCACAATGGCGATTTGTGGCAAATCTGCCGCAAGCGAGTCGAGAACTTGACTCCGACCCTTCAGATTACAAGGGAGACGATCGCCCTGCTGAGAACGTCTCTTGGCACGATGCCACCGAGTTTTGTTGTCGTCTGGCTCACTACACCGGAAGATCCTATCGTTTACCGAGCGAAGCAGAATGGGAGTATGCCTGTCGAGCCGAAACCACAACGCCGTTCTATTTTGGCAACACAATTACGCCTGATTTGGCAAACTATGACTGGAATACCTCCTACGGCAAAATCAAAATCACCGTTAAGAAAAAGGATTTTGAGGGCACTACCTCAGTTGGGCAGTTTGGATTTGCAAACGGTTTTGGGTTATGTGACATGCACGGGAATGTGTGGGAATGGTGTGAGGATCATCGGCACAGCGACTATGAGGGTGCTCCAGTTGATGGCAGTGCATGGATAGATCCTGAAGCTGGGGAAGATGCATCTCGTGTGCTGCGGGGCGGTTCTTGGCTCTTCGATCCGGGGAACTGTCGTTCTGCGACTCGCTACGACGATGCTGCGGGGGGGCGCAGCTACTTAGTCGGTTTTCGCGTTGTCTGTTCTGCGCCGAGGACTCTTTAGCCCTTTGCTCTCTTGCCCTTTGCTCTTGATTCTTTACCCTTCTTTCTTGCGCTTCGCGCAACTTTTATTTTTTAGATGCTGCGATTGCACCATTCTCCAAGCTCAATCAAGACAAACGCGATCGCTTTCTGCTTAGAATCTCCCGATCAACGACTCATCGCAAAGATCTGTTCAGCCGTCAGGGAAATATTCGGAAACAGCCGAGAGTCAATCCGGTCTTGCCCTCGAAAGATTTTGCCTGGTAGGTACTCTCCATCTTCAAGTTGATAGATCGTGATCGTCGGCTGTTTCGGAGATCCAATAAACCGAATCCCACCAAATGCCGCGTAGTCCACAATGGTGTACTCCAGAACACCCAACTCTTCATATTCAGCAAGTTTTGTCAGATAGTCATCCTTCCAGTTATTGCTGACCACCTCGATCGCTCCAGGCGGTGGAACATATGCCGCCGCAGAGCTAGAGCTACTCTTCATTCGCTGCCACTCGTCTTTGTCAAAGATGACGATATCTGCTTTTCGGCTTTTTTCCTTTTCTCCTGGCTCTGTTTTGAGCCGAATCTGCTTAGACTGCCGAGACACATAAGGCAGGTCATTATCTTGGCAGTGGCTTTCCAGGTAGGCACACAGCCGCTCAATCAAGTCCTCATGATTCGCATTCGGTTCTGATAATGGCACGGGAACCCCATCAATTAGCTCAAACTCTCTGCCCGACCCATCGTCCCAGGCTAAAAACTCTTCAAACGTCAGAAGCTTTGTAACGGGTGCGTACATCGCCTTTGCTCCCTTGCTGACAGGTACTTTACCCCATGCTATCAAGACGCACCGCTTTATCAATGCATTCTTGCTTATTTTCTTGTCGTTGAATCAATTCCTCAAGCATCGTCGCTTGCTGACTGATCTCGTTGAGCGCTTCTCGCCGAGCGATCGCGGACTGCCACTCTCGATGACGAACACTGCCCGGTCTCCCCAATGATGGGCTGCTAATTTTGCCGTTCGCTTTTTCCGTCACTAGCCGAATGTAGGTGTAGGTTTTGAAGTTTTTAGTCTCGTGAGATTCTGCGAGCCAGCACTTTGCTGGAGCAACTCGACCCGTCGATCGAATTGCGTCTTCTAGCTGCTGAAGCCGGAGCCGCTCTGCTTGTAGAGGGTCACTAATCATGCTTTCCGTGTGGACTGTGCTTCTACCATACAGAAAATCTTCCGTGTGGTCAACTCTTAAACCATACGGAAGATTTTCTGAATTCTTTCCGGGAAATAGTGTGCCAGTCTCTCTTCGCATCAAAACTCGAAGAACTCCCACCTTCTGAGTGCAGTAAGGCAAAGCTATCCTATCAGCAGAGCGGGCTATGCAGCTTCCGCCACCGTAGTCGAGTCAGATAAACTTAGATCTATACCGTCAGTGACTACCGATAGTAGATCCCGTTCTAGCCAAGCCTCAAAAACAGCGCCTCTGCCGTCATTCAGTCCAATCACTCGATAAATTCGTTCCTGTTTATTTCGCGATCCATCCTTGCGAATTAGCTCAAGCCGTAACCCTAACTTGCTCGTTAAAATTTGCCTCAGCACGGTGATCGGAGAGGATTTGGCGTTGACTGTGATGCCCAAAACCGCTTTGGTTTTCCAGGGGACATCTTTGAGCGCTTGGGCAAACGCAACAAGCTTAGGGTTAGAGTTACGAAGTTCTATCCCAGATAGAAACTCTACTAACCCTAATTTTTCTAAAACGACGACTTGATGACACAGCAGGGATGAATTCAAATCGGGTGTCCAAATCGCTCCTTCTCCCGCTTCGAGGGCTTTTTTAACGATCTGGGTATCCCGCTGAATGAGGTGATCCCGCCCGATCGACAGATAATAGTGCAGCCGAACTTGCGGATGCCATCCCTGATCATCTTTCCCCACCAAATCCGGCGTTACGTCAATTCGATATCGTTGCTGAAGCTTATATTTCCGCTCTTTGCGGCGTTCTGCTGGAACTTTTGATCGTTGGGCTTCGAGCTTGCCTGCTTCTAAATGGGTGACTTCTTCCGCCGCCGCGATCGCGTCGCATTCTGCCTGCTGGTTCGATTCAGAGATGTTGGTGAGTTGAACTTTGAGTTTCTTCCGCGTCCTGGCGCTGATGCCATGAGTAGCGGGGATGATGGTGTGTCCTTCGGCTTTGAGTCCCGCTAAAACGGTCGTTCGATAGTGCAGCATCCCGGCATTGATCCGGGCACCCATCTTTGCCCAGGTTCGTTGAGCGATCGGATCAACGGTGATGTCAATATCTTCCTGGTCGAATGCCAGCAGCGTTTTCAGCGTTGCCCGAACGACTTTAGTTTGGCTCTTCAAAAGCGACTGGTGATGCGTGGCACCACTGCCAATTTTGCCAATGCCGTAAGAAGCAATCCAGACATACCGATTCACCGGATCACGCAATCGCGACAGAGATTGCCGTACTGCGTCCGCAGAAGACACGCCCTGAAAACAGCCCCAGACGCTGGTGAAATGCCCTTTAATATCGATACTGACTCCCGTTTCGATCGACGGGGAAGCGATCACCACGTCATACTGCGTCAGAACTTCATTGAGCTTAGAAATGCAGCCGTATGCCTCGTGAGATGGATCGCTGATAGATTCTGAGTCAATCCGCAGGATGCGTTTTTCGGGGAAGCGACGATGGATTTCTTGCTCTAGCCAGGTTTCGAGATTTTGCGTCCCCCACTTAGAGGTGCGTTTTTGCCCACTCACTTGAATGAAGGGACGGTTGCCAAGCGCAATATCTTTTTTCAGTCCCATCAGCCAGGTTGTAGGCTCAGATTGGTTGTAGTGAAAGACATTCCAGCCTTTTTTTGGCATCCAATCGTTCCGAATAATCCAGGGTTCAAGCTGATCGCTGACTCCGGCTAATCCCAAAATGAAGTCGATCGACAAATCAGAAAGATCGGCATCTGCCAGCACAATCCGCCCATGCCCATACGGTGCTAGCGCATTCTGTATGAGTTGCTTTAACTGCTTGAGGACGACGACTCGATGCTGACGAACTTCAGTATCCGCCGATAAAGTATGCCAAATCACCTGTTCAGCTTCATCCACAATAACCAGCGGATTTTTCCAGTGATTCGCGTTAAACCGCGCACCAGACTTGGGGTGCAGGGAATCAACGCACAGTCCGTATCCAAGCAGATGTCCGGTTTCTGAATCTCGTAACTCTGTCACATAATCCAACCCAAAGCGGGCGCACAAAGCCTGCCCTAGCTGAATTCGGTGGGTTAAGACTAGGGTGGGTTGCCCCTGCTGAATCGCTTCTGCGACCCATTTTGTAATGATCTTCGTTTTCCCCGTGCCTTTGGGCGCTTTGAGCGCAACGACACGAGCTGACTGCGGCGCTTTCAACTCTAACTCGCCCAAGTCTTGGACGTTGACCACACAGGCAGATTTATAGGTCAGTTGGCTATAATTCAGGATTTCCCACTCTTCCAAAGTGGGAGCCGCTGTGTAAATTTCGTCAAAGGCTTGCCGCCCAAACTCTGTGACGGGAAGAAAACTTGTCCAGAATGCGATCGCGGTGGCGAGTGCGCTCCAAACTGCTTGAAATGGTTGAATGAGAAGCGGCAAATTGAAAGACTTGTGCGGCTCTGGCGCGATCGGCAACGCTTCTGAAAGCATCTGGATTAAGGCTGTATCCGTCTCAGGGAAAGCCTCAAGCGCTTGTCGCCCACGAGCAACGACGAAATCATCGACCCCTTTTTCTGGCCCTGGTAGATCGATGACCCGTACAGTGCAGCCAGCTTGCTCTAGCATTCTACCGAGTCGAGTTGTGGCAAGCTGAACGTGACGACGGGTTTTGATTTTTTGGTCGTAGTCAAAGCAGATATAGACAGGACGACCAAGAGCGCAAAGAACCTGGAGATCCTCGATGAGTCTGAGATCGAAGGTTTCTAAATCCTGCTTATTCTTTCGATATCCGTTGAAAATTCCAGGTAGTGCCACAACCAGGTATCCCAGCGTCATGAGACAGCCAGCTTTTTTAGCGCCCTCCACGATGATGATGGGGACAGAGGAATCGAGCAGCGCGTCGAGCCACTGCCGGGGTCGGCGAGGATCATGCAGCGCAATTACCCGCGTATCGGTTTTGGGAGGAGCTTCGTACTTGATCGGCTTCCCATCTTCGTCAAGGTAGGGGATATCTGGCTTAAACTGTCCCCACAGCGATCGGGGGGCATCCGCGTCATATGTCTGAAACTGATTACCTCGAACCAGCTCGGTCAGCCCAATCAAATCTTCGCCAGCACACCACCAACCGCCCATCTCAACATGACGGTAGCGGCGCAGCACCCAGTCCACCACGCGACCGTCGTTACGTCGCGCCAGTTGATTTGAATAAAGCAAATAGTTGTAAGGGGAATCGTCCTTTAACGACACGACGTTTGCTTCGATAATTTCTCGGCAAACACCACTCTCCATCCACTCCTGGTAATACTTTGGAGCGACTGGAAACAGAATTTTTGACTCTTCAAGAAACTGCGACATTGGGATCTCACGTATAGAACGTGCAACCGGAATGCAGCGCAGGACGGCGACCATGCCATAAATTCATCAATCCCGATCGGCTAGGGATTGAATTTTGACGCAATTTCGCTTAGAATGTGCATAGCAAAGCACGTCCTCGCAACATCTGTTGCTGGACTGTTGGGGGAGGCAGTCAACATTCGGTCGTCGCCAAACAACTTGGTTGATTGTTCTCCGCACTATTTCGACAGGTTAATACAGGGCAAAAGCTCCTCACCGATGAGGGGCTTTTCAGTTTTTACAAATCTTTACCTCCTAATCTATCCCCAAGACTCGCTGCGAAGGGGGAGTACTTTTATCTTTCGCGATCCTACCACTAGTGGTGAAAAATCGGTACTGCTGATCCGTGTCTATCACTCGATCGTAAACGAGTTGAGGAGGAATGATCAAGAAATGCGGCGTTGCTGATTCAAAGTATGAACCAATGACTGAAAGTTCTGAAAGCTCGCTGAGAATTCTGCGAAGTCATACCGTTATTCAGCAACGCCAGAAATGCAGGTGCCAGAGAACCGCGTCAGAAACTAAATGGATATGGAGATGCTAGTCCTATGATCGTAGTGTAAAGGTTAATTTGATGGTGAATTTAATGCAAGAGCAAAGTACTCTCAATCTCTAGTTATTTTTCCCAAAATGTGTTTGAAATGCTTGCTAAATATATCTCAAGCTATTACGGTCTATAAGAGGCTTAAGCTTCAAAGGTTTGGCGAATGCCAATACACTGTACGAAGTGAAAAACAAATGGCGATCCTATCGAGTCAAGATCATCATCCCTCGGCATGAGCTAACTTAGTCTTCGACGTGAGCATATTTATAGAGTAGCGCTTTCAGCGATTTTCGCAAATTTATAGTCTATGCTGTCAATTGCGCGAACGGTCAGGGTAATGGTGAAGTATTCATTGCCGAGGTATCAAACTCGTTCAAAACCGTTCGTCCAAGATACTCTCGATCGAATTGACTCCCGATATCAAAATCCACAAGATGCTTCATCAGGAGGAGCATTCATCGTTGCGCTTACAGGGCGTTATTTAGCGGTGAGTACTTCTCTAGCGCGACTACATGGTTACTCCTCTTCCGAAGAAATGACTGCAACTGTAGAAGGTATTCATTGCCAGTACGTTAATCCACATAGATGGCAAGAAATTTGTGCACAACTCGCTATGAGTGGTGAAGTTTACGCGCTTGAGTCTGAAGTTAAAACTCGTGATGGCTCAACCCGGTGGGTTCGTGAATCGTTCCTCAGTGTAATAGGGAAACGCAGTCAAGTTCATTACTGCGAGGGCATTCGTCGCGACATCACAGAACGCAAACGGTCGGAGTCGCTTTTGGCGCAGCGCGATCGCTATCTCTCTGCCTTGGTTGAGGTTCAACACCGATTACTCAGTGACGGAAATTGTTACTGCTCCACGGAGGTAGCTACGATCTTGGGTCAAACTGCTCAAGCAAGTCGTTGCTGCGTCTTTATGAACGATCGCGATCAAGACGATAGAGCCTATGCATACCAAGTAGTAGAGTGGTGTGCTCCAGAGATCGCAACAACGTTCTCAGCAGGCCCTATTCGACAACGCTTCTACCATGATTCGGTAGTCCCGACTCTGTGGGAAAACTTGTCTCAGGGAGAGTACCGCATGGACTTGGTGAAAAACTTAGCAGAGTCAGATCAGCAACTGCTGTGTGCTTTCCAGGTGCAAGCCTACCTCCTACTTCCGCTTATGTCGAACGGGGAATGCTGGGGATTCATTGGGTTCATCAATTGCGTCGAGTCCGTGCTGTGGAATCAGCCTGAAATTCATCTGTTGACCTCGGCAGCGCTTGCTATTTCAATTGCAAAGGAGCGATCTGAGCAGAAGCAGGCTCATTTGGAAGCGGCGATCGCGCTTCAAGCATCAGAAGCTCGACTTTGCTCTACGCTGGCCACGAAGGAAGCTCTTCTTCGAGCGATTCCTGACATGATCTTTCGCATGAGTCGCACTGGTGTCTATTTAGATTTCTTTCCTGCGACAGGAGTTTCCCCAATCATTCCGCCTGATGAGTTTTTGGGACGCGGTATATTTGAGGTTCTGCCGGAACAGGTTGCGACGAGTCTATCTCAAGCAATTCAGCAGTGCATTGACACTCAGGTATTGCAGACCTGTCACTATTTGCTATTTGTAGAAGATGCCCTGCGGTCTTATGAAACTCGACTGGTTCCTTATGGAGAAGCAGAAGTGCTGGTCATCGTTCGTGAACTTCATGCTTCAGAAACCCAGAGCAGCCTGCAATTTCCGTCATTGGTGTCTGTCGCGACTCAACGCCTGAGTGAGAGTTTTGCGCGGCTGAAGAGGCGCTTTACTCAAGCCCAAACTGACTCATACAGTCTGCTTGAACTGTTAGAGCTTTATCAACAGTATTCTGCCGATAGTGAGGAAATTGAAGAGGCGTTGCGAACTGTCCATTTGGGGGATATCTCAGAGTCCTTGGTAGGTTTGGCTGCTGTGGAGCAGTTCTCCTTCAAAGATATCCAATCGACGCTACGGTTTTTGAATACTTGCGCTCAAGCGGAACGGGAAGGATTGAGCCAGGTTGATTTGAATGATTGTGTTGACGCAATCCTGGTGATCTTGCATGACAGGCTGAGTCGTCAGTACGGAACCTTTAAGATTCACGTTTCTAAAACCTACCCAAGGCTTCCTGAAATTCAGTGCTATCCAAAACAACTTAGCCAAGCCTTGGTTCAGATTTTCATCAATGCGATCGAGGCAGTCACCGATCCAGGGCGCACCACTCCTCCTACGATTGTTTTATCTGGTGAAGTGAAGCCCGATCGTGTTCGGTTTTGCATCGCCGATAATGGTGCGGGCATTGACCTTCAAAAGCAGTCACAGCTATTTCAACCGTTTGTCACAACGAAATCAGATCATATGGGGCTGGGACTGACTTTAAGCCATCAAGTCATTGTTAACCGACATCAGGGATTGCTGTACTTTGCACCTCTTGCACAAGGCAGCCAAATCGTGATTGACCTTCCCCGCCTATGGCAAAGCTAGTCTTTCCAGTGAGGGGAAACTCGACCTGCTTCGCGGAGGGTAGGACTTTCGCCCGTCGCGCAATCTGAAATAACCGAAGTTAGCGATAAGTTTTCCGTGTGGTCTATAAACTAACCATACAGAAACTTCTTTTCACAAGTCGGGGCTGAGGTAGATAGCCTTCTACTTAAGCTTCTGAACTCTCAAGCGATCGCCCACCTTAATTCCCAACTTCTGAACTGTGCCTGCCGGAAGTTCAATCACCTCGTTGACAGCTAGTTTTGAGTCATACACTGGACATGAATTCGTGCGGCAAGGCACAGCAGATGCGATTTGCTTAACTTTCCCATCTAGAAGAAACACAATATCCAGTGGAATCAGCGTGTTTTTCATCCAGAATTTTAAGGGTCGTGCCGTATCGAATAGAAACAACATCCCTCGATCGCTAGCGAGTTCAGTACGATGCATCAGCCCTCGCTCTAGTTGCTCTGGAGTTTCAGCAACTTCAAGCTCAATCCGCTGCCCCTTGATTTGAACCTGAGCCGTCACTGGAAGAATTTGAGGCTGCGTTTGCTGCTGCTCAGATGAAATGACAACCCGCATTAATAGTGCCAAAGTAGCTCCAGCTAGTCCGATCCGACCTGCACGAGACATCCATCGGCTTCGACGATTGAGCTTGATTAAGGGTGAAATTGAAGTGATCATCTTGTCTTGCAAAATTTTAGGGTTAATCTAAGAAACTATAACCCTAAAATATTAAAAAGATTGTAGAATCATGTGAAGGCACCCTAAAAAATGGAAGAAGTTGCTATACCTATGTATACGTTTCTCCATACATCGCTCTCTAAGGCGTAGAAGAACTCTGTAGAAAGTTCCTCTACTTTGTACAGCACTAAGATTTTTTGAGCGCAATTGCACACTGCATCCAGACAACAATCATGAACTACTACCACGAAGACACGGACTATCGGGAATCTCACTCCGCTAGGATTTCTGTTCACAGACAGCCCTGGACGGCTTACCTTCAAACTCCCTTCCTATCTGCTATCTATCTGATCAGCGCGATCGTTTCTTTAGGATGTGGACAAGGATTTCTATCTGCTATGTTCGCATTAGCTTGGGCCTATTCAAATCCATTGATGATTCTGCAACTTCAGAGTCAATGGCGGCGATCGCTGTTGCGATTGCGATTAAACCCTGTGATGGCGACTGGTGTGGTCATTGGGCTTCTGGGCGGCGTGCTGCTTGGCTTCTCATGGGTTGATGCGGCTCATGCTCAGTTCTTTAAGAACGCTGAGAGCTTCCTAACGACCAACTTCACAGGACTAGATGCCAGCATTATCAAGCTCGTGATGAACACGATCCGGGCACTGTTTATCATGTATCTCATCTTTGCCTTGGTGCAAGTAGTTAACGCTGCTAGACAAGGTGAAGAATGGAAAGATCTTGCAAAAACTCCTTTCATCATTCTCATCATCGGAGTGTTAGGTGATGCCCTCACGGGTGCGATCGCAGGCACAGGCGGTGCTGCCTGATTCAGACCGACTAAGCAAGTGCAACAATCATGTCAGAACCGAAATTTCGCCCTATCAACCCCTTGCTGGGTGCTAGACCTAGCTTTGGCCCCATCCCAGCAGATCTCTTGCTTCCTTGGGGAGCGATTGGACTTATCATTTTCATCCTGACTCGCAACATTCTTCCTGAAATCGGGATTGCCTTTGGATGGGAATGGACAGTTGGATTAATTGTGTGGGGATGTGCTACTTGGTGGGTACTCACAGGCTCACGCCCCTACCGCTTCCTCTCTAAGTTTCTGCCTGCGCCGAGCCGTTGGAGTCGAGGACATATTCGATACAAATCCATGCCCTCAAATCGGGATGCGGACTATTAGCATTTTGATCTCAGTTGAATAAGACCTAGTGCGATGACATTGAACTCTGAGCATTACTTTGACATAAGAAGGATTTTGCACGATGAAGCGGCGACCCAAGGAAAAGGTTAAACGAGTCAATAACGGCAAAGAGAAGCTCAAACTTCTCCCGTTTGAAAATGAGATTCCCTGTGAAGCGATCGTGCGGTTTGAACTACGCGGGCGAAAAACGGCTGCGTATCTGCTCCGTCGAGGCGGTGAAAACAGCGAAAGCTTCCAATTCATTTTCGGGTTTGAGACCAAAGGAGTTCATACAACTCTGAAGCCTGATCAAGTCGATGCCATTTTTGACCAAATTGAGAACGGGCTAAAAGATCTCCCTCCAGGCGAGAAATTTACGATTCACTTTGGCTCGTTCTCGTCAGATCACAGCCGCCAACGGCACCTCTCAGAGCTTGCCCTCGAAACTGACTCAAAACCCGTTCAGTTCTTGCTTTTAGCAGAGAAGAAACGAATTGATGAATTGACTCGTGCAGGCTTACGAAAACCGAAATTCCTTCGATTTTATGTCAGCTATACGGTTGATACTGCTACGGTTAAAGCAAACGACTGGATTGAAAAAGTCCTAGCAAAATCGGAAACTTACTGGAACAAATTTGCGGGAACAGCAACGGCAATCCGCGAGGCGAAGTACGAAGAAATCTTAGAAAAAGCCTTCGTGGATGGATTTATTCGATGGGAGCAGCTCATCGCCACCAAAATGGGACTGCTGGTCGAACCGATGACTGAGCAGCAGCTCTGGGAGGATGGGTTGTGGAATCGCTTCAGTGCAGACGACTGCCCAGATCTCCCCCAGCTAACCATTTTCAATGACGATGGCATTTGTGAAACTTCAAAGTCTGATGTGCATTTCACAAGTCATCTGTTTCCCGATACTAAAAGTGTTCCATTCGCCGATCGCGGTTTTATTCACGTCAGAGGTAATTATGTTGCGCCTCTGGTCTTTATGGATAAGCCTGGAGGTTGGGCAAGCAAGGAATCTGAGTTGCGTTACCTCTGGGAAATCTTTGCACGAGATGCCGTAACGGATACTGAATGCTTCTGTCAACTGACCCGCGCCAATGAAGCCATCATCAAAGAAAACATGAGTCGAGTCACGCGCCAGACGATCGCGGCTCAAAATATGTCGGCTCAAAACGCCAACATCGACGTAGGAGCTTCGATGCGGCAGCGAAAAGCGATCGCGGCTCAAGAATCGCTGTACGAAGGTGCATTGCCGCTGAATGTAGCCGTGGTGTTTCTCGTCCACCGTAAAACACCCGATCAGTTAGATTCTGCCTGTCGCTATCTGCAAAACTGCTTCCGTCGCCCAGCGTGGGTCGATCGAGAGGTGGAATATGCCTGGAAAATCTGGTTGCAAACACTGCCAACTACCTGGGATCGTTTGTTGGCTACGCCCTTCGATCGCCGCCTAATTTATCTCTCCGGCGAAGCTCCTGGATTTATGTCTCTGGTTCAGCCTTGCCCTGTTGACAAGCAGGGACTGGAACTCGTTTCAGATGAAGGCGGTGTCCCTGTACATATCGACTTGTATGGGCAGCACCGAAACATCGCCCTGTTTGCAACGACCCGTGCTGGTAAATCAGTCATGGTATCGGGAATGCTGCTTCACGCTCTAGCACGCGGCATTCCCGTGATCGTAATGGACTTTCCTCCATCAGATGCTGCCAGTACGTTCAAAGATTTTACAAGCTATGTCGGTGGCTCTTACTTTGACATTGGAAAGGAATCTAACAACCTCATGGAGTTGCCTGATCTCTCTGGAGTTGACCCTAGCATCAAGACCGGATGGTGGACTACAAGGAGTTTCTCGCCACTGCTCTGATGATTATGGTGTTTGGAGCAGGGGAGGCTCAAACGACGACGGATCGAATGCTCAAACAGGCAATCCGTTCAGTTTTAGTTCCTGCGATCGACGGTTTTTTTGACGACCTGGACATCACAGCCCGATACCAAACGGCTCAACAATCCGGAATAGGAACGCCAGAGTGGAATCATACGCCAACGCTAGTAGACTTTCTCACGTTCTTTGAGGAAAAAGGGCTTACAGACCTGCCCCAGCAAGTGCTTGATGACCAGAATACAGTTCAAGCCGTCAACCAAATTAAGCGACAGTTGCGGTTCTGGATTAGCTCACGGGTGGGACGTGCGATCGCCCGTCCTTCGACCTTCAACACAGACGCGCAGCTACTCGTATTTGCTCTGCGCGGACTCTCCGATGGTGACGATGCCTCAATTCTGGCGCTCTCCGCCTACTCCGCCGCTCTCCGTCGTACCCTCTCTCACCCGGAAAGCGTCTTCTTTATCGATGAATTCTCTGTCCTACTGGAGTGGAATGAAATTGGCCAACTGGTTGCTCGACTGACCGCAAATGGCGCAAAGGCAGGAATTCGCGTTCTGCTTGCCGCCCAAGACCCCAACACGCTGGCAAATTCAAAAGCGGGTCCGAAAATTATTCAAAACATTTCCACTCGACTCATTGGGCGTATTCAGCCTGTCGCGCAAGAAAGCTTTGTCAACATCCTTAAACTGGAGCCGTCCATCATTGCCCGCAATGCTGGCAAGAACTTCTACCCAGCCAAAGAAGGAATGTATTCACAGTGGCTTCTCGACGAGCAAAGCACCCAGACCTTCGTGCGCTACTACAGTCCACCAATTCTGCTGGCAGTCGTTGCCAACAATCCTCACGAAGCCGCTGCTAGAAAAGCCTTTATGGACTACTACGTTGACCCCTACAAAGGCTTGGTGGCATTTGCTGAGGAACTTACGGCATCCCTGCGTGAAAGTAGGTCTATTCGGTTGCCCGGTGGAGTCGAGTCGCAGTCGATTCCAGAAGATGTTTGTCCTAACATCGGTGCTCTGAAAGACCGTCTTACCTCGGCTGTTTAAGCTTCGGTTGCAATACCGGGGATGTTCACTCTAAGGAGAAGTGCATGGCACACAAAACAAAACGGCGATTATCGGCACTGGCACTGTCGATTAGTCTTCTATCCATATCAGGACAAGGAGCATTTGCTCAAACGAACTCCCAAGGCGGCGGGAACCCTCTTGCCTCACTGCTAAAGCAAGTTCAAGACCTGATCTCTCAAATCCAAGCCAAGCCCCAGGAGCTGATGGAGCAAATCAAATCCCAAGTGGGTCAGACCTGGGAGGGGCTAGAAGGCGAGATTACTAAAGCGGCTGGAGACTTGGGGATTATCGACCCTAACAAGGCTCGTAAGACCATTCAGGAGCAAGCTAAAACAGCTAAAGGCAACCCTAATATTCCAGCGATCGTTCAAGGTCAGGGTTTAGAAGCCACGATCGTCGGTCAATCTGTCGCTCAAACCACCCTGAGCCAGGAGGGACAGCGCCAGGGCAAGAAGAACCTAGAAGGCATCATTCAAACGGCTGCCGATTCTCAACAACTTGCGGATGGCTCTGCGGCGATTACATCGACGGATATGCAGGCTGCTCAAAGCTCTCAACAGTTCGCCCAGCAATCTGGTGAAATGGGTCAAGACTCTACTGAATCTGCCCAGAATGTTGGTCAGATTGGACAACAGGCGCAGTCCAGAACGTCTTCTCAAGATATTCTGAAACTGCTTGCTCAACAGAATGCCGGGAGTGGGAATATCCTCGCCAAGATTTCCGGTCAATTGAGCGGCAGTGCTGGACAACTTGGAAATCTCTCCAGCCAACTGGCAAACAACTCCAGCCAAAATGCCAATTCTGCAAAGTTGCAAGCTGCACAGGTACAACTGTTAGCCAACCAAGCAACTTCGATGGAAGGTCTGAAACAGCAGGGTGCAGGCACAAATCTAACGCTCAGTGAAATGAATGAGCAAATGCGGGGTGAACAGCAATCTCGCATTGTTCAGCAACAGGCGGAGGCGAACCAACTCGCTCGAATTAACCGCTCAGGGTATCGCCTGCTGAAGTAGTTTCTCTTCTGATTTCCTCTGGGATGAAGGCGTACCCCTTTGTCCCAGGATTTCTTCATTCAAACGACGGCTATGGTGATCCAATCAACCCCTCTACTCGCTCAAGCCTGTGCTGGACTCGGTTGTAATACCGTGAACAATGCAGCAACAATTTCGGACATGGTTTCGACTTCCCTTGATAATATTTGGGAGCAAGCCTTGACGGGTCCGCTCTACGGGATTATCAATAATGTCGGCGTATTGCTCGCGATCGCCTGTGTCGGTTTCTGGTGCTTTAAGTTTTATCGGGAGATGGAAGAAGGTGGCTTGCGACCTGCGGCGGTAGAGTTAGTTTTTCCAATCGTTGTGATCTTTCTGCTGTCAAACGGCGGTTCAAACCTGAGTAAGCTTACGATGGGAATGCGTTCCTATATCAACGCAACGAACCAGCAAATTATTCAAAGCGTTGGTGCAAACCTTGATTTTCAGAAATCACTGAGTAATTTAGCCAACTACTCGACGGCGCAAAGTCAAATCTCGCAGTTGCGATCGCGCTGCGATGGCATCACCAGTAATGAAAAGCTTCAGCAATGCTTGCAGGAGTCGAAAGCGCAGGCTGAACAGTACATCGAAACGTACAAAAACAATAGTCCTCCAAGTAGCTGGCTTCAAGATCTTCAGCAGCAGTTTCAGCAAGCCTTTTCTGATCCATTAACTGCTGCGTCAACGGTGGTGAGAACCGCGATGTCGCCGATCATGTTTGCGATCGAAGCCTTCATGGTGGCGCTGCAAGGAGCGTTTCAATATGCAATCGAGATTTCGATGCTGATTACAGGTCTATTTGGTCCTATCGCCGTTGGTCTTTCACTGCTGCCGTTTGGCGCAAAGCCAATCTACGCCTGGATGACTGGGTTTTGGTCGCTAGGATTGTGCAAAATGTCGCTCAATTTGGTGACAGGCTTAGTTGCGACGACGGCTCAGAATGCCGGGCCGACCGGAGATACGCTAGGACATTCCATCGCGATCGGCTTGCTGTCGCCAATCCTCGCGATTGGGCTTTCAACGGGCGGCGGCATTGCCATCTTCAACGGCATCTGTGCAGCTTCTTCGGCAGTCGTCTCAACGGGAATCAATGTCGGAACGAATATCTATGGACGCTCTGCACCACGATCGTCGCAATCTGAATAATTTTGTCAGTTCAAAGAACGGGTAGGAATCAAATGACAGTTGATACAAATGCAAAACCCAGCAAAATTGCTCGGCTGCGAACGGACAAATCAAATCGGGATTTCGCCGCGATGGTTGCACTGGGCGGACTGCTAGTAGGCGGCATCTCGCTGCTGTTTCAAGTTTTTATGTTCTTTGCCTACATTGGTCTAGCCCGCAAGCCTGCTCCATCGCTAGTTCAGATGACGGATGGGCAGGCAATGAAGGTTGGCGCGATGCCAACAACAGATCGAACCCCTGAAGTCGTCAGGCGGTTTGTGACAGACTCATTGATTCTATTGATGTCTTGGAGCAATACTCTACCGCCTCAAACCGATGTATCAGGCAATCCTAAACTGATGAGCGATCCAGGAGTCAAGGTCAGTTTTAAAGGAGGAGAAAAAAGAATCACAACCGCTGCGTTTCAAGCCAGCTTTACGTTTGCCGAGAACTTTCGCAGTGACTTGGTAAAGCTTGTTGCTGACATGACTCCAGATGACGTGTTCAACGGGCAAGTTCAGACCGCCTTGATCTTTCAAGCGGTGACGGTGCCTGAAAAGCTTGAGGACGGAAAATGGAAGGTCGCGGTCGTTGGAACCCTGGTGAAATCGAAGATTGGCACTGGAGACACGGATCGAGTGACTTTTAACAAAGAGGTGATTCTCCAAGCGGTTGACACCCCTTCCCTGCCTCAAGAGGGCAAATTCTCAAATCCTTTTGAAGTGGCTGTCTACTCCATTCGCCAAGCAGGATTAGAAATCGTCTCAATGAGAGATCTAGATGGCAGTGCAGCGCCTCAATCAACTATCCCAGACAATGCGAAGTCAGAGGAAAAATAATGACTCAAACAACCGATCCAGTTAAGCAGGAGCCATCACTCGATCAACTGGCAGAGACAGTGGGGTTATCCCTTGCAAAGCATGATCCTGCCTACATTGCTAGCAAGCCTGTTGCTTCAAAAGATGAAGAAGAAATTGAGGCTGAACGCGATGAGGACGATGACGACGACGATGAGGCTCTAGATCCTGAGCAGAACCGGGCAAAATCTGGCTTTCACAATAACGGTTTGGCGAAAGCTGCGGTTGTTGGCGGTGGAAGCTTGATGATTGTTTTGGGTGTGATGACCTTTTACAAGGGTGCGATACCACAGCAGAAAGCTGCAAAGCCAGTTGACCCAGATCAGACGCAACCGAAGAAAGATCCGGCTGCTGAGGAAATCGAGAAGGTCAGGCTATCTGAATCTCAAAGCAAAGCTGAATTGGCGCTTCAGAAGCAACGAGACGTATTTTCAAGTGTCGATAAGAAAAACGGTAAAACAACGCTCAATGAAAAGGATGTCAAGCCCAAAACTCAGCCTATAGCGCCCTCTGCACCTCGCTCTGAAGTCGCCACGCCAGTTTCTCAACCTGCACCGATCGCTTCAGCACCTGCCATGATTACCCCTCCTCTCTCTGCGCCTGTCGTGCGCCCAATTCTGACTCCAGCTAACGCGATCGCGTCTCAGCCAGATAGACCAGAGATTGACCCTAACCTTGAGTGGCAGCGGCTTTCAGTGTTGGGGCGGTTTGGTACGGTATCGCCTGGATTCGGAACTGCTGCGATCGCGGCGAACCTCAGCATCAATACTGCTAAATCGGGAGTCCCGCCTAACAGCAGTCTTACTGATCCCGGAAAGGCATCCGCCAGCAAGCCAGCAGTTGTCAGTACCCCCGTCAGTTCGGCTCCTCCACTCTCTCAATATTTCCGGGGCACAAATGTTCGATCGCTTTACAAGCAGGCTGGACTCAACACGCTGACAGCTCCCTCATCCCCCATTCGAGCTTTGCTGGTTGGAACCTCGGCAAAGGCAGCCACCCTTACGCCGATTCTGTGGGCACCGAATTCGTCTACGGCAGCGCGATTTTTGATCAAACTGGATGAGCCAATGCTGGACGGGAATAACTCGGTTGCATTTCCAATTGGTACACAGTTTATTGTCACCACTAACAAGACTGACCCCAACACTGGCATTGTGGATTTAGAAGTTATTTCTGTGATCATCAACGGGGCTGAGTTTAGTCCTCCGGCAGGCGCGATCGTCATTCGGGATGATAAGGGCGGCTTATTAGTGGGTGAGGATTACTACAAGCGTCAACGTCGTGTTGCTGGAAAAGACATGATGCTGATTTTCGCCAGTGCGCTAGGTAATATCGGCAGCATTCTGAATCGCTCTCAAAGCTCTTCGTCAACGTCGATTTCTACAGGTGGTGTAAGTTCTACAACTACAGCCAACACGAATCCTCCTCCTAACTATTTAGGGGCGGCGCTGGAAGGTGGATTTAGCAAACTATCTGAAGTTCTGAGCAGTCGCAACGAGAAAGCGATTCAAACCATCATGAGTGCTCCAAAAGTCTTCCAGATTCCGCAAGGACGATCGATGCAAGTATTTGTCAACCAATCTATTAGCTTTTAGGGGGCGTGCTGTGAAAACGTTGAACTGGTTTCTTGGTTGCCTTCTTGGAGGCACAATCCTGCTCAAGCTCGCCCCGGCTGACGCAATGGCATTTCGTCAAGTCTCTGCCAGTCAGAGTCAGGGCGCGGGCGCTGTCCCTACGCTAGACCTTTCTCCAACCTGGGGACTCACGGTGAGTTTTATCAAGACTGGCGAACTCGTCCAACAGGTTCGAGTCGGCGACCCATCGCGGGTTGTTGTGGATTTTGATTCACCGCTTTCTCCTGCTGGAATCAGCGGCGCTGCCAATTCAGGGACTCAAAGCAATGCCGCAACAGGCGCAACCGTTGTCTATTTGCGTCAGCTATCAACTCCCTTGAACTTGGATCTACGCCTTCCCAATGCCGCGAGGGACACTAGCCAGGTTCCGCTCACGATCATCACCCTCGATCACGCTCACACCCGTCGTCTTTATCAATTTCGTCTAATTGTAGGCAAGCAGACCGATTACAGTGCGGTTGAAGTTGTACCAGACACGATGATGCCCCAACCGAAATCGCTGGCTATCCGCAGTCAGCCCGGAGTGTCGCCCCTTCCTTCAGCAAAATCGTCTGGGCAACGGGTGAATCTAAATCCAGGTTCACCCGCAGGCAACATCAGTCAGCAATTTGAACAAGCGATCGCTCAAGCCCAAACGCAGCAGCTTGTCGTACCAGAAAGTCCGCTGGCTCAACGCCTCCAGCAAATGCTTGGTCTTTTGCGTCGCGGCGTATCTCTTGAAGCTGCTGCTCAACAGGCTGGAGTCCCAACTGAAGTGATCAGTCAGTTAATGCGTTAGTCTTCCTGTTTCTAAATCTGTCAACTTTTTTGCATTTAGCATTCCTAAATCTAATGGTCAGACCAAATTTTCAAAAACTGTTCAGGTATTTCTATGTTTTATCAGCAACGACTCTTCTTGTTTTATCTAACTTCGCATTTTCGCTGCTAGCAGGTGCGGAGATCGCTCCTTTCCCAGGGATGTCTGGGTCAGCGATCGAGGACTTAGGAAAAATCCCTCAGATTCCAATCAAGGATTTTCCGACCATCCCCTTTACGGTGGACTTGCAGCAACAGTTTGCGGCAGCGGGTGCGCCGCTACCCACTGACTTTAAGGTAGGTGATCAAATCAGCCCCGACGATTTGTTCAAGGTTGGCAATTTTGAAATGTTGGGCTTGCCAGATGCAAGTCTTCATCAGTTATCGACGCTTACTCAGGTTAATCTGTCTTCGCTTGGCGTAGAGAAGATGAGCGGCTTTTTCAGCAGTATTACGCCGGAGAACCTCCTCCAATCTGCTGGACTCAATGCCGGAGCGATGAAACTTTCGGAAGCGCCACTTCTTAAGGAGTTAGCCCTTCAAACTATTTTCGACAAGCTAAAACAAGGCAAGCTATCTGATTTAGCGGCGCTAGACAACCTGCTCGATCGCGATCGCGTCAGCGGGTCGCTGCAATCTATTGTCCAAGGCTTACTTAACGGCATTCTGAAAGGCGAAAACGGTGCTGCACCGGAGTTGAGCAGCATCTTTCAAGGCGGATTACCTAACTTAAGTACCTTGCCAGAGGGATTGAAATTACCCGATGCCTTGCCTCAAGAACTACCAGAATTAGGACAATTTTTTGGTGATCTCAAAGTTGAAGAAATCACCAAAGCGCTGCCAGATTTTGGTCAATCTGCGGTCAATGCAATCTCGCCAGAACGACTGTCTCAAATTAAGGTAGTGGAGTCAATTCCGGGGCTAGACCAGATTGAAATTGGGCAGATTCAGAACATTGAGAACTTATCCCTGAGCAGCTTTGGGGATTTGAAGGTGAGTCAGTTGTCCCTGGGTCAAATGCCTAAGCCTCTGTCGTTGCTTCCAGGGATTCAGACTGGAATCGCTGATATCTCTTTGGGAACGCCGAGTGCTGGCGATCGAGAACAAGAGCGTATTCGCATTGTAAGCGGCGGCATCACCAGCAAGGATATGGTTCAAAATGGCGCACGGTGCGAAGGAAATTCCTGCCCTCACTTTGAAATTGCAACTCCTGGCAATGCTGAATTTCATGGAGCCGCCTGGATGGATGCCAAAGGGCAGCGAGCGCCTGATGGGTTTGGCATCCTCTGTAAACCCTGGAGTTGCAAAGGACCTCCTGGAAACCATCCGTTTGGTTCAGCAGCGCGAGTTCTGCTCTCAAACATCAATCAAAGCACGGGCACGGCGGATGTCTCTTTGAGCTTCGCGTTCTGTAGGCGTATTCCCTTTGCAGGACGCTCCTGTACGCCGTGGGTTTTTCCAACTTCATCGGGCATCCCGATCGGTAAGGTTCATGAGAAATCTTTACTTCCCTTTGTACCACCTGGAAGGTATGTGACAGGGGAGGTGTCCGGTGGCTTTGTGCCGCCGCTAGAGGTGCTAGAACCCGCTGAAGCCCTACAACGCCCATCGCCGACGAAACCAGTTGTCGATGGATCAGTTTTTTACTAGCACTAGTTGCAGCATTTTGTCTTGCGGTTTATGCGCCCCATTTGGGCTATGCAAATCAAGTCCCGCAGGTATTCTTCCATTCACTGCAAAGTTTTCACAATTCATTCCTGTATGGCTAAGTTCGTTCACATACTCCTCAATATTGCCACGATCGCAGCTGCTCTCAGCATCGCTCATCTTGCCAGTGCCGCCACGCAGCAAGACTTGTTCCAGCTTCCTGATGTTCAAGTTCCTCCAGTGCTTGAGCCTTTTAAGAAAGAGCTTTGGAACCCTCAAGGCTTATTAATGTTAGTCGCAGGTGGAGGATCTGCCTGGTGGTTTACGAGAGAAGAAACTAACAAGAAAGGAAAGCTGGCTACGGCGCGATGGGCAGGTGCAACCGAGAAATCGGCAGCTCGTCGCGTTGCCGTTCAACAAATTAACGAGCGCAAGCGCAATGGTTTGACGACCTGGATTAGTAGCCCCAAGATTACACCGCTGACGAAACCGATCGAGAAGAAGGGCAAAGTCGTCAAACGCTTCAGCATAAAGCCTCAAACCGCCACGATTCTAATTCCTGACGGACAGAGGGGAACCGCCGTATGTGGTGCGCCTGGTTCGGGTAAAACTTACTCAGTGATTGACCCGATGATTCGATCGGTCGTGGATCAGGGCTTCCCCATCATCCTGTATGACTTCAAGTTTCCTGGCGGACAGGCAGAGACTCACGCTGCCTACGCCAAGAAAATGGGCTACGACGTGCGAATTTTTGCACCCGGATTTGAAGGAACTGAATCGTGTAACCTGCTCGATTTTTTGAAGAGTGCAGATGATGCTGAAACGGCTGGGCAGATTGCCAAGGTTTTAAACAAGAACTTCAGTTTGAGTGGCGGTAAGGGCGGAGACGATCCGTTCTTCCAAATGTCTGGCGATCAACTGATCAAGGCGGTGCTGCAACTTGCGAAGCTAACTCAACATGCAGACTTTCTGATGTGTCAAAAGATTTTGTCGCTTGACCCGTCAGAACTCATCGATCGCGTCAAAGCTGCCAATCTGAGTCCGTGGGTGCGCGTCAGTTGGGAGCAATTTATGAGTATGCGGCAATCGGAGAAAACATCTGCCAGCGTTGCAGCAACAGCTTCATTGATGTTCACCAACTTTGTTTCGCCAGACATTTTGCCTTGTCTATGCGGAGAATCGACGATTCCACTGGACTTAGAAGGCAAGCAAATGCTCATTTTTGGCATGGATCAAAACCGCCGGGACATCATTGGCCCGATTTTAGCAACGGTTCTACACATGATCGTGACTCGAAACGTCGCTAAACAGCGCATAGACCCATTGGCGGTTTTCCTAGATGAGCTGCCGACGATCGCGCTGCCGTCCCTCGTAAACTGGCTCAATGAAAGCCGCTCTGCTGGCTTCTGCGGTGTGTTGGGCTACCAGAATATGACTCAGCTAGAAAAGGCATACGGCAAAGAAGTATCGCGTGCGGTGCTTTCTGGCTGTAATACCAAATTTGTGTTTAACCCTGGTGAGTACGAATCGGCAGAATACTTCTCAAAGTACTTGGGGGACGAAGAAATCCACTTCAAACAGAAGAGCCGCTCATCGGGCAAAAGCGGCAACAGTCGCAGCATGTCTGACCAGGATCGCACGAAGAAAATCATTGCACCCGATGAGATTCTCAAACTGCCATCTGGAAGCTGCATTTTTATCAATCCTGCCTATGCCAACAAGCAAGAGTCTAATGTTCCGCTTCGCCTGCGAATTCGGATTATGAAGTCAGAGCTTCAGAAGGAAGAAGTTGGGAAAGTAGGCTTCGCCAAATTGATCAAGAGATTGAAGAAACAAACCAAGAAACGAGGTGTAACGGTGGACGATATTCGGGTGCGAGAACAAGAATTGAGCCGTGTCATTCCTCCACTTCCCAAGGAAGGAGAGCAAAAAAATAACAACGCTAAACCTGTTGCAACAACGCTGGCAGAGCTGATGAAAAATGCAGCCGAAGAGTTTGATGCAGTCGATGAGTTTGAAACGGTATAGGAGTCGTTCCTGTGAGTGATTTATTTGTCAACGGTGGCGAAGCGAGTAGCGCACAAAGTAGCGCGGTATCTCTGCAAACGTCAACACTAGAATTGCTGGGTTATCTGATCGCAGAACTACAGCGTCGAGAGATGGAATCTCGACTCAAAAAACAGGAGGAAGAACAGCAACAAGAGGAATCATCGCAAGCAGAAGAGACTGACCAGTCTGAGCAGGATTTAGAATTTTCTGCGGATGGTTTTCTAGATGGGTTAGAGCAGAAAACGATGGCAGTGACAGCACTTGCCGTCCTGGAGGAATTTGGGCAGAGCGATCGCTATCAGGCTGAGAGCTACACAATCAAGATTAGGCAAGACGAGGCGCAGCCCGTTTACTCGGTTTTAGACCAAGATTTTAATGAGGTTCTACGCTTTGAGAAACTGGGCGAAGAAATTCTGATTGTTGAAGACGGCACTACAACGGCGCAAAGAGCCGAGTTCGTGAAAGCGGGAGAAAATCTCGCGGAGAAAGGCGCGGAGGCAATCAATCGTGACCCAACTTCTAAGACACAGCTAGAAAAGCTTGGCGATCTTGCTCCTGCTGGCTCCAAAGCGGTTTTTGTTGCTCACTATGTTTTAGAGCAAACCGGACAGAACACCTACCGTAGCCAAAACAGCGAGGGACAGGCAGATCGCTACACCTTCAGCCGTGATGACCTAGGCGCAATTACCATTCATGACAACCACGAAGGATATGACATTTTGCAAGTGCGCGATGGTAAAATTCTTCAAGCCCTGTCTCAGGAAAACGCCCAGCACTTTCAGGCGCTTTACGAGAAGGTCAAGGATGCTGATATCTCCCAGTCGCGTCAACCAGAGTTAGCCGTTCCGAGTCAGGATTCTCCCACTCAGCCTGAAGTTTCGCCAACTTCGCCGCGTCAGAAAACTCGCGATCGTACAGTCGAAGAACGGACTCAAACCCTCGATCGTGAACTTGAAATCGAAGCTCCATCAAAGCCACCTGCTCCAACACCAGCAGAACTCAGTGAATGGCTGCTGGCATCTAAGGTTCTGGGTCGAGGAGATGCTCAGGTAAAACACGTCAAAAAATTGGGGCGTGAAGGGGCAGAAGGTACAGGCAAAGACTTTAAGGAACTGTACCGCGAGGGGCTGACTGACCCCTTACCGATGGAGCTTTCGTCTACTGACTACGAGCAAATGCAAAAGGATCTTCGTCAATTTCGTGACCTTTTGAAAGAGCGAGGATCAACAGGGGTTGCCCAAATCTATCAGGCGCAAACTACCTCAGAAAGCCCAGTCAACATCACGGACAACAGCCAGATTAAATTCAAATCTGAAGCTGTCAGCGACGTGAAATCAACGGTCAAAAAAACCGACCTAGAACGTTAGGTCAGTAGCTATAACCCCCAATTTAGAGGCGATGCATTTATCAATGGATGAACAGCTCCAGCAACTAACCGATGCCTTTGCTGCTACCTTCGCTCAGGGGGGCAGATTTACGTCGATCGTGGACGCTCGTAAGTACGCTTCGGAGGTTCTAAAACTTCCCGTTCGCTCAGGCTCTCTAGAAGCGAAGCTGGTTGAAGAATCGATCGAGTCTGGGCTGGTCAGAGCCGCGCAGGTTATTCTGGCAGAGGCAGACACAGCGCTAGACGGATTTGATCAATTAGTTAACCTGTACCAACGCCAGCCAAATTTGGCAACGCGATCGTCTACCAGCATTCGTCAGCAGGCTTATAGCACTCCAATCCCGATCGCTTATCTTGCCGGGACGTTAGCTGGACTGACTCCTGACAAAACGGTGTATGAGCCATCGGCGGGGCATGGGGCACTGATTCTAGATGCCAATCCCGCCCATGCGATCGTCAACGAACTCAACTCAGACCGGGCTGCTGATCTCAAACGCCAGGGCTACACGGTGACTCAGCATGACGCGACTGAGTATCTACCCCAACAGCCTGTGGATGTCGTCATCATGAATCCGCCGTTCGGCGTGGTAAAAGACCCACAAACCGGACGAAACGAGGAATGGCGAGTTCGAGGTGGTTCTGCTACCCAGCCGTATCGCACTACCCAGATTGACCACGCGATCGCGCTTCATGCCCTGCAAGCGATGAAAGAGGATGGTCAAGCTGTGCTGATTCTGGGTGCGCCCATGTCAAACAAGGTGGGTAATGACCAGAAGGCTTCTGGCACCTATAACAATGCTCAGAACAGAGCGTTTTATAAAAGTCTCTACGATAACTACAACGTTACTCAGCACTTTTGCATTGCTGGCAATTTGTATGCAAGGCAAGGCACCAGTTTCCCCGTTGACGTGATTGTGATCGAAGGACGCGGTAAATCTCAGCGCCGCTTGCCTGCGGCTGATTTGCCAAAAACCTACACCACTTTTAGTGACCTTAAGGAGTTGATTCCTGATGTACCTCGAAGCCGAATACGCATGGCTACCCCTGACCCAAGATTCGACCGTTCGCCAGCTAACCGCAGTTTTGAGCCGCAGCGAGAAACCGCTTCAGCGAATGGACGATTACGTGAACCAGTTGATGCAGCGGTTGGAGTGGATGATGCAGGACGATTCTCAGACAGCCCAGACTCAGATGCGTCAAGCCGTAGTGCAGGCGCAGCTTTATCAGATCGAATTGCCGCCGATGGACGCACCGAACCTGGAATGGGCACAGGCGCTGACGATTCACAATTTCGAGCTTCAGGAACGTCTGGTATTCCTGCACCCGAACGATTTGACCGAGGAACAGAACCTTCTGGAGTTCCCGCTGGAGACCATCTCAGCAACTCCGAAGATCAAAAAATTAATCCGAGAGACAACGCTGGACGAGTGGCTAGAGCGAATGGTAGCAGTATGCAGCTAGGAGAGCAGGACATGACACAACAGCAGTTGGATGTTCAAGAGCAAGAGATCAAGCAGGTTCCCTACACGCCTCGTAGTCAGGGAAACTCTGTTGAGACGCTAGTTCCGGTCAATATGCAAACCGCCGTCTCCAACGCCCTAAAGCGCCTTGAAGGTCGAGTGGGTCAGATTGATGATTACGTGACCGGAAAGCTTGGTATTGAAGATACCGAGACGCTGCACAATCGCTTTAGCGCAGAGCAGGTCGATGCTTTAGGACTTGCGATCGCGAACTTAGAAAAGAATGAGTCTTTCATCATTGGCGATCAGACCGGAATCGGCAAAGGGCGGTTTGTAGCAGGCGTGATTGAGTATGCCCGACAGCAAGGACTCACGCCGATTTTCGTGACGCAAGACCCCAAACTCTATGGGGATATCATGCGGGACTTGAGCGATATTGGCATCACCGATGTTAAGCCTCTGCCCACGAACAACGGACTCAACATTCCCCTACCTGACGGAACCAAGCTCAAAACAGCGGCGGCTGATAGTCACGCAAAGCTGATCAAAAAGCTGACTGTAGCGGGTGATTTGAGTGAGTACGATGCCGTCTTCACCACATACTCTCAGATGCAGACGGTTAAGGGCAAAGATACTGACCGTCGTGATTTTCTACGCACCTTTGCATCTCGTTCAATTCTAATCTTGGACGAAAGCCACAACGCCGGGGGAACTGCAAAGCAGTGGAAAGGAAATTTTGAGGCACTCGATCGCGCTGACTTTGTACGGGAACTGGTGAACCGCTCCGCAGGTGTGGTGTATTCCTCTGCTACCTACGCCAAAAACCCTTATGTCATGACGCTGTATTCAACCAAAACCGGAATGCGTCATGCGGTTGAGAATGAAGAGAACTTGGTGCCGATGATTCAGTCAGGAGGCATCCCGCTTCAGCAAATGTTAGCCGCCAAGCTCAGTGAAGCAGGGCAATACATTCGCCGGGAACGCTCGTACGAGGGGATCGAGTTTTCTGCCAAAGTCGCTGCGGTCGATACCGAAATGGCAGAAAACCTGGCAGGCGTGATGAGCCGCATCATGGAATTTGACCTCGCGAAAAAGCAGTCCGTCAAGGGATTGGACGATGCTCTTAAAGCCGATGCCAAACGACAGCTAAGAGATAACACGACGGGTGGAGCAGGAGCGACGAGTACCAACTTCACGGCGATCATGCACAACGTCATCAGTCAAACGTTACTGGCGATGAAGGCAGAGGCAACCGTTCAGGAAACGCTCGACTCGCTGCAACGCGGTGAAAAACCTGTGATCACCGTGGCAAACACGATGGGGTCAATTATTGGGCGGACGGCAGATGAGCAGGGATTGCGCCCTGGCGATCCCATCCGGCTGGATGTGGGAGATTTGCTGCGTCGATATTTGGAGCGATCGCGAGAAGTTACGCTACAAGACTATGCAGGCAACAGCACGCGACACCGCCTCAGCGATGAGGCACTTGAAGACGAAGCCCTTGATTTGTATGAGGAATGCTCTGAGCTAATTGATCAAACTAACTGGAGTAGTGTTCCAGTTTCCCCGATCGACTATGTTCGGCATCGCCTTACGCAAGAGGGGTATCGCACCAATGAAGTGACCGGGCGAGAAGATCGACTAGAGTATGCTCCAAACGGAGAGCAATTTTACCAGGTTCGCACCAGTGGCGAGAAGGGCACGGCTGCCGCGATTAGAAACGTCAATTCCTTTAACGCTGGCGATCTGGATGTCCTGATCCTGAATCGCTCTGGCTCGACAGGGATTAGCCTTCATGCTTCAGAAAAGTTTGTAGATCAGCGTCCTCGGCGCATGATTATTGCTCAACCTGAACTCAACATCGACCAGTTCATGCAAATGCTAGGGCGAATTCACCGCATTGGGCAGGTTGAAAATCCGAGTTTTACGATTTTGATGGGTGATATCCCGGCTGAGAAACGTCCGGCGGCGGTGCTGTTGAAAAAAATGGCGAGTCTCAATGCCAATACAACGGCTGCCAGGGAAAGTGGCTTTAGTCTGGGGAATGTGACTGACT
The DNA here is from genome assembly GCF_052939495.1 of Phormidesmis sp. 146-12. Lineage (NCBI taxonomy): Bacteria > Bacillati > Cyanobacteriota > Cyanophyceae > Leptolyngbyales > Leptolyngbyaceae > Phormidesmis > Phormidesmis sp. 146-12. Next base: position 39,051 of record NZ_JBJPHS010000045.1, read on the forward strand.
TCATGAACGAGTACGGCGATCAGGTTGTGCTGGAACTGATGGCAAATCGCCCTGACCTTCATGCCAAGTTGGGCTATCCGATTCACGGGCTGGGTGAGGAATCAGAAACCGACAGCTTCGAGACTGATGGATTGGTCAACAAAGTGACAGGGCGAATTCCCCTTCTGCCCGTCGCTCAACAGGAGGCAGTTTATAACCTGATCGAGCAGGAGTATCGCGAACTGGTTGAGCGTGAGAAAGCGATGGGTCAGAGCATCTTAGAGGCGGAAACGCTTGATTTTGATGCTAAAACGCTGGCGCGGATGGAGCTTTCTCCGGCTAAAGCAGCCATTGATAGTCCGTTCACGGCTGCGGTGTATCTAGAGGTGATGGATGCCAAGGCTCAACGCAAGCCGATGACTACGCTGGAGGTGATCAATGCCGTGCGTTCTGAACTAGAGTTGAGTCCGATCGAGCAACTCGATCAACATGATCAAATGGAGTTTGAGGGATTCGCTAGAACAAAAACAACGGAAACGATTCGTGCATTGCAGTCTCAAACGCTGGAGTATCGCACTCAGCATCAAGCTAGGCTCAATAAGCAATACGCCGCACTGGATGCCGAAGAACAAGTTAATAAGTTATCTGGGGCAATGCAGAAATTAGATGAAAAGCTGAATGCCCAATTCGCCCAGGTTTCCCGATCGATGCGGGATCTGCCAATTGGCAAGCCTGTGCTGATTTCTAGTGAAAAAGACGGTGTTTTCTACGGTGTGGTTGAGAAGTACATGGATCGCTCCGGCGCAGGTGCTAATCCCACCTTGCCCTCAAACTGGAAAATGCAAATTCAGGTTGCAGACTCGACTCGTCAGATTGTTGTCCCTTTATCGAGAATCAATACAGATCGTGCCAACGGCATTTTGGTGGAAGGACGAGCGCAAACGATGTCAGGCACTCAGGTCTACGACGTATTTGATCAGCGGCAGACTCTGGGACGAGAAAAACGCCAGATTTTCACAGGGAACGTGATTCGAGCTTTTGAGCAGTTTCCTAACGGTAAGCTGGTTAACTTCACCGATGCTAAGGGGAGCGTCCGCCAAGGCTTACTGATGAAGCAGGGCTTTGATATCGATAAAGCTTTGGATGAGCGCCCAGTGAAAATGCCCGCGATCGCAAACTGTCAGGAGTTCTTTGACACTACCCAGGCAAAATTGAAGACACAGGATGAGGTGCTTCAGGTTTGGAAAACTAGCAACGATAGCTTAGTTCTGGTCACGCCCAAGATAAAAGCGACAGGTGGGCGGTACTACCTGGATGAAGAATTGCTCGAAGCCGCGCAGACCGAATTCGTTTCGATTGGCGATCGCATGGAGATGCGCGTGGATTCAGAGCAAGCAATGCAAGTTCTTCAATGCCTCTACGACAATAACAAACCCTTATTTGCCTTTGAGAAGCGTGAAAGGGCGCGGGAAATGCTGGGAATTGAGTTGCCCAATCTAGAAACGATCGAGGGGGCAACTGAGGCGCTATTAGAGGAGCTACCCCCGTATGTCGAAGAGCTTGAACTAGCGGATCAGGTTGCTGTCGTAGCTCAACTAGAATCTTTACTTCAGAGGAGTGATGCACCAATTCAAAGCGGCGTAACCCCTGCTTCGGAATTTGATGATGTGGCGGCTTTGCCGATTGACACTGAACTGGCAATTCGTAATCTTGAAGCAGACTACTCAACGCTCGAATTTGCGGGTGTTGCGGAAGAAATGTTCGCAATTATGGAGGAGGAAGGCGTTGGCTGGCAAGAAGCGGTCGCACAAATCCGCCAAGAACTTGAAACCAATGAGGAAGTGCAAACGCAACTTCATGCAGAGTCTCAAGAGCAACGGGAACAACTACACCAGGAGAACCTAGAAGAAGTAAGTGAAGCCACTCAAAGTGTGGTCGAGGAGATTGTTGAGCTAGAAGCTCAGTCGCAGTCTGCGGAAGTTGAAAAACCATCAGATTATGAAACGGTAAGATCTTCGGTTCAAAAGCCTGAGCCTGTTCCTGAATTGTCTACGTCGAATGTGGTTCCGATCGCTCAATCGGAGACGAACGAGCACAGCCCAACGTTACAGGAGATGCGAAATTGGTCGTTAGATGCTCGAATTCTAGATCGCCAAACAAGGTATGCAGAGCGCATCAAGGAGTTGTCTCAAGACATGCTGGACGGCACTCCACAAGCCAAATTATCTGTCAAGGAACGCGACCCCAGCTATAGCAATCCTGAATTTCAGTTGTCAGAAGCTGCTCATCAAGCGATGACTCGCGATGCCTCAGCGTCAGAAGGAGTTCGCACTCCAACGCGATCGCAGTTAATCACCTGGTTTCAAGCGGCACGGGAAATGGGGCGAGAGGATCAACTGAATCACATCAAGCAACTGGGGCAGTCACAGCTAAAAGGAACGGATCAGGAAGCTAAACCCACCAGTGAGCGAGATCCCAATTTTTCTAACCCAAGCTTCCAGTTAAGTCGAAAAGATTTTATCGCCATGCAAAACGCGATCAATGAGTACCAGAAGCAAGCAAATCGCCCTCAACAGCCGTCTCGTTCTGAAATCGCGCAGGGACGATAATTCCTGAACTGTGTACGCATCCAAATCATGCAATAAGCAACTCCCATGACCAAACTCCTGATTGTTGAATCGCCAAATAAGATTAAAACGCTGAAGTCTATTTTGGGGTCAGATTGGAATATTCAAGCTTCGTTAGGGCATATCACAGAGCTTGCTCAAGATGGAGAAGATTCATTGGGCTTTACGCTCTACCCTGATCAAGTTGAGTGCCGCTACCAACCGCGTGCCGATCGCGGCAAGAAAATCATTGCTCAACTTCGTGCAGCCGCTAAAAATGCTGAAACGGTTTATTTGGCAACTGACCCTGACCGAGAAGGTGAGGGCATCAGTTTTCATTTGATGCAGCAGCTACGGCTCAAAAAAGGGCAGTACAAGCGTGTGACCTACACTCAAATTACCGAAGCTGCGGTCAACGCTGCGATCGCAAATGCGAGAGAGTTGGATTTTGCGTTGGTCGGGGCGCAGCAGGCGCGGCAGTGTCTCGATAAGCTGGTGGGCTATAAAGTCTCTCCAATCCTCTGGCAGTCGAGCGGTGGGAAGAGTGCGGGACGGGTGCAGTCACCAGCCTTGCACCTCGTTTGCGATCAGGAACGGACGATTCAGAATTTCAAGCCGACCGATTATTGGAGCGTATGGGTTGAGTATGGGGAGGGATTTCGAGCCTACTACTTGGGTGGACTTGATGACTCTCAAATTGTGGATAGCGACAGTGACGATCTGCAAACCGATGACGCTGCGGATACTTCCCAAACCAAGCAGGTTGAATCGAAGCGAGTGCTATTCCAGACCCAGGCGAATCGGTTGGTTCAAATCGCCCAATCTCATCCTCATCAAGTGATCGAATTTGCAGGACGAGAGGTGAAGAAAAATCCGCCACCGCCACTAATGACGAGTTCCCTTCAGCAAGCAGCCGGGGTTCGTTACAGTTTCGGTGCGGAAAAGACGATGCAAATCGCTCAGACGTTGTTTGAAGGATTGGACTTGCCACAGGGACGAAAGGCGTTGCTCACCTATCACCGGACGGATAGCGTAACCCTTGCGCCTGAATTTTGTGGCGCGGCGCGGCAGTGGCTTGGCAAGCACGATCCTGAGAATATACCCGCTAAAACGGTTAAACACCGGGATAAATCTGGGGCACAGGGGGCACACGAGGCAGTCCGTCCCACCTATCTTGAAATTACACCAGAGTCGATTCAAAGCCACTTATCACTCGATCAATTCAAGCTTTATGACTTAATCTGGCGACGGGCGATGGCATCTCAATGTGCTTCGGCTCAGTTACAGAAAACTCGCGCCATCGTCCGTTCTGGTGACGTAGTGTGGGAGGCGCGAGGCAGTACTATTATTTTCTCAGGATATGCAAAATACTGGAATGACCTGGAACAAGATACCCAACTGCCAACACTTCGGAATGGACAGCCCCTCACGTTGAAGCAAGCGGCGCATACAAAAAAACAAACTCAACCCCCAGCGCGTTACAGCGAAGCAAAGTTGGTTCAAACCCTCGAACGTTTAGGGGTGGGTCGTCCCAGTACCTACGCTACCACGATGAAAATTCTCAAGGAGCGGGGCTATGTGCAGGTGAAGGGCAAAGTGATGGTTCCAACGGAAGTCGGGCTGAAAACCGACGAAGTTTTATCCCAAGTTTTACCAAATTTAATTGATGCTGGATTAACCGCAGAGATGGAAGCATCATTGGATGCGATCGCGGATGGGAAACGGGACTGGCAACGCTACTTAATTGACTGGAATCAGGATGCCTTTCAGCCTGCGTTGGATCGTGCCCGTCAGCGCTTGGGTGTTGCTGAACGCCCGATGTCCAAATCTGAAGAAGCAGGCAAGCTCACTGAATATCCTTGTCCAGTTTGCGAAAACTTTTTAGAGGAGTATCAATATCAAAGAAACAATGAAATTAGGGTACTGCTTCGCTGCTCTAACTCTAAAAATCGGCGCAAATCTTGTAAAGAGGTTATCTTCTTCAAGACGAGATATGGGACGTGGTGGAACAAAGAGCTTGGAGCGATCGGATAGACATCAACGCCATTTCAGCAAAAGGATGACCTCTCAGGTACACCTTACCCCAATAGGGAACTGCAAGGTAGCCGTACAGCGCGGTGGGAACGACCAAAACTGAAACCTCTAAGTCTTGGTCTCTTAAACTAACCAAAACGTTTTGGTTAGCTCAAATTAGCCGCCGCTGAATTCTCGTCTCGGCTATTTTTCGATCAGTGCTTCTAGCTGTGCTAAAAGCTTTTCAATTTGACGTTGTTTTTTAGGATCGCTCCAAATCTTTGCTTTCTTTGCTCGGTGAAAGGTGTTAACGGCTCTTTGTTCTAGAGAAATTTGGTCATCAGACTCGTCCGCAGGCGCAGTTTGAACAGATTTGACTTTCTCCTTGATTTCACTCAGCGACAGATGATGCTCTTCGGCGTGATCTAGCAAAGCTCGCCTTTGATTTTCATCCTTGAGCTTGGAGATCTCCATTGCCTTGGTGTATTCAATCTTGCCGCTTCTGAGAGCCTCTAGAATCTCTGGGGGCTTTTTCAGTAGAGGTAAGCGGCTAGAGACAAATGATTTCCAGGATAAGCGCCCCAGAAACTTAAAGACTTTTTCAACTTGCTCCGCTTCTGGGCTAACCAAAACGTTTTGGTTAACCGTTCCTTTGGTGGCATTATTCATTTGGTAAAGCAGGCTGATCGCTTCTTCTACCGAAGCATTTAGCTCCATTGCCAGAGCGTCTAAAGTTCCCTCCGTTTCTTCTAAAGGAGAGAGATCCTGTCGTTGCAGGTTTTCAACCAGAGAGGCAAGCAGTGCTTGTTTGTCGTCTAGATGAAAAATCTTAACTGGAACGGTGGGTAAGCCTAGAAATTGAGCCGCTCGGTAGCGCCGTTCTCCTGCAATTAACTCATACTCTCCAGATTCACCATTTAATAGGGGTCTGACCCATAGAGCAGAGCGAATTCCATTCGCCTTAATTTCTGTGTTTGCCCATTCCTCTATTTTCTGCTGATCAAAGTAGCGCCGTTTTTGCAATGAAGTCCGATGGATGGAAGACAAAGGAGCAACCTGTTCTGTCGTTTCTGATGAAACTTGCTCGGTCAGCTTTTCGCCAAACACAAATTCAGAAAGTTGTGAATCTGAGTTAATCGCATCCTTCAGACTGCGCCTATTTGCCATTGAAGAACCTCACTGCTTCATTGAACAAAGCTTCATAGTTTGTAGCGGCATCTTTCGCGGGTTTTCCTCGCATTCCGAAAACAGTGGAACCCTGACCGGGTGCGTCCTTGATACATTGGCGATCGTAAATCACAGTTTCCATCAAAGGAACAAGGCTATCTCCCAGAGCCTCTTGCGCTTCTCTCAGTAGAACCGAGCCTTTGCTCACTGCATTTAAGAAAATCGCAGCTTTGGGCATTCCTGCGCGAAGCTCTTTGGCATGACGAATAAACTGAAGAATTTTTCCAGTGCTGCGAAGATCAATGATGGAATCGCGAGAGGGGACGAGGACAAGATCGCACCTTGCCAGAATTGCCTTTGTAACTTCAGAGAGCGATCCGGGACCATCTACAATCACAACATCGAACTCTTCTGATAGTTTTGGCAAAGCCTCAAACAGGGTCTCTGGATCGCTAATAACTTGGTAAGGCAGACCAATTTCTTTAAGCCAAACAGAGCTACTTTGTTGTCCATCAGCGTCTATGAGCGTTGTGGAATGCCCTTGCTTTGACAGCCATTCTGCTGCGTGGGCAGCTCCTGTAGATTTGCCTGCCCCACCTTTCTGATTCGCGAAAGCGAGAATCTTGGGAAGCTTCATAAATTTCAACTGACCTTCTGGGGTTAACCAATGACAAGAATTCTAGCGTGAGTTGATTGTTTAGAATCTAAATTTTCCCCAGTTCTTTTCATTATCTTCTAGGTCAAAACTCATTGTGGGTCGTTCCTATTGATCATCGTCCTCATCAAGAACTGGAAATCCTTAACCGTCCCGCTCCAATCCCAGCACTTCTTCTAACACATTGTGAAGAATGTCAATTGATGCCACACTGTTTTAACCTTAATGGCATTTCTCGAATCCACCAGCCTCCGAAAGCGTTTTTGATGCCTGTTTGACCTGCGGGTCGGAAGGGATAAAATCCTACTGGAACAGTAGCGGGTGGAAGATCAGAATTCCAGCCAACCTGCTGCTCAAATCGCAAGGAATCTTCATAACTGTTTCCTTTGAGGTTCCGCCAAATGGTTGCTTGGGTGCTAAACCCAAAGCGTCCACCGCTGGCAGCCTTCCAGAGTCGATCGACAGTCTGTAAATCTGAGCAGGCTAAATTTCGTGTATCCGTCGCCCTTAAATAACCCTGTTGCTCCTGACGAGCGGCTTTGAGGACTAGAACCGAAGTCAACTGATTGGCTTCCTGCCATTTTCTGGCTTGTAGCAACTGTTGAAGCGGGGCATAATCAATTCCTGGCTGCGATCGTAAGGGATTTGGCTCTAGTGACGATTGTTTCGATGGCGTTGGCAATGTTGTGGAAATGGGCGAGGCAAGCAGACGCGAAGCGAGTAACCCACTCAAGCTCATTACGCTGAGTCCAGTAATCATCAAGCTTTGACTAAAAAATCTGTGTTTTAACATTTTGTTCACTAAGTCAATAAATCTTCTGGTGGAGACTACAGCCTGGATCTCGTAATTTTCGATAGGAAGATAAGCCGAATTTTTTGAAACAGGAATTCTATCTCTTGTCCGAAGGGGAACTGCTTCGCGGGCAGCTTTGCTGTGCCAAAGGCAACGCACTGCTCCAATTTTTATGCATCATAATATTGGATGATTCGGCATACTGGTATACAAGTGTCTACGATCGGTCTATCTAAAAGCTCTGAAGCCTTTCTATACGAAGGGTGCAAACCATTCACTGAATAAATGAGGTGCCATAAAAGATATTGACCGAAGTACGCAAATTAATGTGGATCAGGATGGTTGTGAATGGCAGCGCTAGAAAATATCAAAGCAGGGACGTTAATTAAGGGTCTGATACCTGACGGCATCGCTAAAATCGTCAACGTTGAATGGTATGGCGATCAAGCGATAAAAGTTGTCTTTGAAAACGCGGACGGCGCAGTCAGGGGTCAGCTTCTCTACCGGGCTGATGAGCCTAAGCTAGAAGTGGTGACGCAGGGGCGACCTTGGGCTTTTGATGCCGATGGCTCTTTGTTTCGTCTGGTGTCAGAAGCCTACCGAATTCGTTTGGCATATCTGTTTGACCCCTACCTAGCCATTCATACTTCTCTAGTCGAGCCGTTACCGCATCAAATTACTGCGGTTTATGGTGAAATGTTGCCGCGTCAGCCTCTGCGGTTTCTGTTAGCAGATGATCCAGGTGCGGGTAAAACCATTATGGCTGGATTGCTGATCAAGGAATTGCTGCTGCGAGGCGATTTAGAGCGATGCTTGATTGTGGCTCCAGGGAGTCTTGTAGAACAGTGGCAGGACGAACTTTACAGCAAATTTGGACTGTCTTTTGACATTCTTTCCCGCGACCAAGTGGAAGCTTCTCGGTCGGGCAATCCTTTCAACGAAAAGAATCTGCTGATTGCCCGACTCGACATGATGAGCCGGAATCATGACCTCCAAGCCTGTTTCACTGCGTCCCCAGATTGGGATTTGGTGATTTGCGACGAGGCACATAAAATGTCTGCCAGCTACTTTGGCGGAGAGGTGAAGTATACCAAACGCTATAATTTGGGGCGCTTACTGGGTTCGCACTGTCGTCATTTTTTGCTCATGTCGGCAACGCCTCACAACGGCAAGGAAGCAGACTTTCAGCTATTCATGGGGCTGCTAGATAGCGATCGCTTTGAAGGCAAGTTTCGGGATGGGGTGCATCAGATGGATGTCACTGATTTGATGCGTCGCCTCACCAAAGAAGAGCTAGTGAAATTTGATGGCAAGCCTCTCTTCCCAGAACGATGTGCCTATACGATGACCTACAAGTTGTCTAACCCAGAAGCAACTTTGTATCATGCTGTGACTGCTTATGTGCGCGAAGAAATGAACCGGGCAGAGCGATTTGCCGCAGAAGACCAGAAACGTAAGCTGAATGTGAGTTTTGCGCTACAGATTTTGCAGCGACGGTTAGCCTCTTCTCCTGCGGCGATCTATCAATCTCTGATTAATCGTCGGGAGCGGCTAGAGAATCGTCTCAACAATGAGGAACAAATTTTGCAGCGAGGTCAGACTGCTGCGTTGTCCCAGCCAGAGTTTAGCATCGACATTAATTCGGAGTTGTGGGACGACGATGATAACCTGCAGGAGGAGCTAGAGCGATTTGAGAAAGAGGTGGTAGACCAAGCGACTGCCTCTCGCACGATCGAGGAATTGGCAATTGAAATTGCGACACTCCGACGATTGGAAGCTCAAGCCAAGGGGGTCAAGACTTCTGGTACAGATACGAAGTGGATAGAGTTGAACGGGATTTTAGATCATCCGCTGATGCGGGATGCCCAAAGCAACCGCCGTAAGTTGATCATTTTTACGGAGTTTCGAGACACGCTGACTTATTTGGCAGAGAGAATTCGGAACCGCTTGGGTAAGCCGGAGTCAGTCGTCGTGGTACATGGGGGCGTGAGTCGAGAAGAGCGACGCAAGCTCATTGAAGCCTTCCGGCAGGATAAGAACGTTTTTGTGATGTTGGCAAACGATGCAGTGGGGGAAGGAGTAAACCTGCAACGGGCGCATCTGATGGTCAACTACGATTTGCCCTGGAATCCGAATCGGCTGGAGCAGCGGTTTGGTCGGATTCATCGGATCGGGCAAATGGAGGTTTGTCACCTGTGGAATTTGGTTGCAGATGAGACTCGCGAAGGGGAGGTTTATGCCAAGCTGCTCAAAAAGCTGGAGGCGGAGCGAAAAGCGCTGCCAGGTCTAGTCTATGACATTTTGGGCAAGGTATTTGCTGAAAAAAGCCTCCGAGAACTGCTGATTGAAGCGATTCGGTATGGCGACGATCCAGAGCGTAAACAGTATTTGGATCAGGTGATTGAGACTGCGATCGACCGCGACCACATTCTTCAGCTTTTAGAAGAAAAAGCCTTGGTACGGGACACGCTGAACGCTTCCAAAGTGGAAGAAGTTCGTGAACAAATGGAACGGGCGCAGGCGCGACGACTTCAGCCTCACTTTATCCAATCTCTTTTTATTGAAGCGTTTCAGAAACTAGGGGGACAGATTGCTCCTCGTGAAGCAGGGCGATTTGAGATTACACGAGTGCCGGGAGCGATTCGCGATCGCGATCGTCAAATTGGAATTGGAGAAGCGATTCAACCTCGGTATGAGCGAATCTGCTTTGAAAAGAGCAAAATTAATCAGTCTCCGGTCGCGGCTTTCGTTTGTCCGGGTCACGCTTTGCTCGATTGCACGATCGATTTGACGCTAGAAAGCTATCGGGATTTGCTCAAGCGGGGGGCAATTTTGGTGGATGATGCCGATGAAGGGCAAGAAATTCGAGCGTTGTTTTATCTAGAACACGCGGTTCAAGATGGGCGGATGCAGAAGAATGGGCAGCAGCAGATTATTTTTCAGCAGCTTCAGTTTGTCGAAATGGGCGCGGATGGAATTCCTCAGAACGCGGGTCCCGCCCCTTACTTGGATTATCGCCCTTTGACTGACGTAGAGCAGACGGCTGTGATGCCGATCGTAGAGTCAACGGCGTGGCTCAACCAGGATTTTGAAGCGCAGGTGATCAGCTTTGCGATTCAGCATGTGATCCCGAAACACGTTCAGGAGGTGCAGACGCGGCGATTGCCGATGGTGGACAAGGTTGAGCGGGAAGTTACGTCTCGACTGAGAAAAGAGATTAACTACTGGGATCACCGAGCCGAAGATCTGAAGCTTCAGGAAAAGGCAGGCAAACGCAATGCTAAGCTCAATTCTGCTAACGCTATGACCAAGGCAGAGGATTTAAGCGATCGCCTTCAGCGTCGTCTCAAGGAGCTAACTCAGGAACGAGAAATTTCTGCGTTGCCGCCTGTGGTGAAGGGAGGTGCGTTAGTCATTCCGAAAGGGCTGCTCACGAGGCTGATTGGGGAGATTTCTGAGTGTGAAGAAAAAGAAGTGCCCTTGGGTCGAGACGAGATTGAGCGGTTGGCGATGGTTGCTGTGATGGAGACCGAGCGGCAGCTTGGCAGGATTCCTCGTGATGTCTCTGCGGCGCGAGGCATTGGGTATGACATCGAATCTAAAGATCCTGTGACGGGATCGCTGCTGTTTATTGAAGTTAAGGGAAAGTGGCATCAGAAAGCGGATGTGACGTTAACGAAGAACGAAATTCTCTGTTCTCGAAATGAGCCAGCTAAGTTTCGGTTGGCATTGGTGCTGGTGGATGAACAAGGAGCCAAACTTCCTCGGTATCTGAAAGGCTACTCGTTTGGTGAACCTGATTTTGCTGAAACGACGCGATCGTTTAGCCTACAAAAACTTCTCAAAGAGGCAGGCGATCCGAGTTGAGATGGGAAATGATAGGGTGACGAGGAGTGATCAAGGGAGTCGATAACAGGAAGGTCAGCGATGGCGACAACTCAACTAAAACAAAAACTGACGCTGGAGCAATTTCTGGAGCAATGCCCACCAGAAGGACGCTATGAACTGGTAGACGGAGAGATTGTGAGAATATTGGCGACCCGAAAGCACGATACGATCGCTGAGTTTATTTCTGATTCGTTTAAAGAAGAAGCGAAGCGGCTGAAGCTCAATTACTGGGTGTCGGGAAGAATCACGATCGCCACGCTGAATAAAAGTGGCAGGCAACAGGGGCGTAATCCTGATGTCAGTGTGGTCGATCGCGCGGTTTGGGATCTGTATCCGACCGCCTATTCTGCTTTGCTTGAGCCGACTCAGATCGCGATCGAGGTTGTTTCAACTAATTGGGAAGATGACTACATTGATAAACTGGATGAGTATCAACGGTTGAAGATTGCGGAGTATTGGATTGTCGATTATTTGGCGATCGGCAGTCGCGACTTTCTAGGGAATCCGAAAGAGCCTTCGGTGTTTGTGTATCGGTTGGATGAGTCAGGTCAGTATCAATCCACTCGGTTTCAGGGGACAGACCGAATCATATCACCGACATTTCCAGAACTGAATTTGACCGTTGAGCAAATTTTGGAGGCATAGTGCCATGACTCAATACTCGATTACTCAGATGCAAGAGAATCCTGAGGGTGTTATGCAGGCTGTTGAGAGAGAAAAGGCGATCGAGATTACACGGCAGGGGAAACAGGTCGCTGTGTTGCTGTCTGTGGATGAGTATCGTCGCTTGGTCGGTGAACGGCAGTCAGATCTTGATGTTGCGTTAGCAAAGTTTCGTCAGGGATTGGCTGAAGAGGAGCTTGATATTGATCCTGATGAGATGTTTAAGGATGTACGAGATCGATCGCCAGCACGTACAGTGATAATCTAATGAGTTGGTTGATGTTAGGAGGAAATAACGTGTTTGAGCGAATTACATTTGACCCCCAAGTTATGGCTGGGCGTGCCTGTATTCGAGGAATGCGGATTACGGTTGCTCAGGTTCTTAGATTGATGGGGAGCGGAATGACGGGACAGGAAATTCTTGCTGCTTATCCATACTTAGAGTTGGAAGATCTGAATGCCAGTCTTCAGTATGCTGCTTTTCTTGCGAGTGAAGAAGTTTATCCTCTTGCGGGTTAGCTGTGAAGTTTTTAGCTGATATGGGTGTTTCGCCCTTGACGGTTCAAGCTCTGAGTCGGCAGGGATATGATGCGGTGCATTTGACGGACGAACGCTTAGAACGTTTGCCAGACTCAAAAATTTTGGCAAAAGCCAGACGTGAGGAGCGCATTGTCTTGACGTTTGATCTGGATTTTGGCGATTTGCTCGCGGCTAATGCGGATGTTTTGCCGAGTGTGATTATCTTTCGTCTGAAGATGCCAAAGCCAGCTATTACGACTCAACGTTTATTGACGGCACTCTCTGAATACAAAGCTGTTTTGATGAGTGGTGCAATTTTGACGATAGAAGACGGGCGTTATCGGTTGCGCCGTCTGCCGATTCAACCGATCGAAACTAGCCTTGAAGATTAAATAACGCCCCCATGACTGACTATAGAAAGAAGCTAATTGAAGTTGCGTTGCCGTTAGAGGATATTAATGCGGAGTCGGCGCGGGAGAAGTCGATTCGGCATGGGCATCCGAGTACGTTGCATCTGTGGTGGGCGCGTCGCCCGTTGGCAGCGTGTCGATCGGTGTTGTTTGCTCAGTTGGTGGATGACCCGGAGCAGGATGGGTTAAATCCAGATTATTTAGATTTGATTGACCAGTTCAGCACCGATTCTTTTACGTTTTTGAAGGGGCGAGAACTGGAGTATCGAAAATATCTCTATCCTTATGGGTCAAGGGAGGGGCAAACGATCGGGGAATGGCGACGCGATCGGCTGTTTGCGGTGATTCAGCAGCTTGTGTTGTGGGAAAATATTCAAAATGAGGGGCTGTTTGAGCTTGCTCATAAGCTGATTAGTGTGTCTTGTGGGGGCAATCCGCCTGCGGTTTATGATCCGTTTTCGGGGGGTGGGTCGATTCCGCTAGAGGCGCAGCGATTGGGGTTGGAGGCGTATGGGTCTGATCTCAATCCGGTGGCGGTGATGATTGGCAAGGCGTTGATTGAGATTCCGCCGAAGTTTGCGGGGTTGCCGCCTGTGAATCCTGAGTATCGATCGCGACACACGGTTGAGAAGGTGCTGAGTCAGGAAGATTGGAAGGGCGCACAAGGGTTAGCGGAAGATGTGCGCTATTACGGGCAATGGATGCGCGATCGAGCGTTTGAAAAGATTGGACATCTGTATCCCAAGGTGAAAGTTGAAGTTAGGGAAGATGGCACTTATCGGGTTCTCGAATCTCAGTCTGAAATCGATGTTCATCAGTCTAATGTTCAAGAACTGACGGTGATTGCTTGGATTTGGGCGCGAACGGTTGCAAGTCCGAACCCAGCGATCAAAGATGTCCATGTCCCATTAGCATCATCGTTTTTGTTATTGAGCAAAAAGGGGACAGAAGTTTGGATTGAGCCTGTCATTTCTGAAGATAGCAAATCCTATACGTTCCAAGTCCACAGATCTTCTATTCCGGCTGAACAACTGAACAGCATTAAATCAGGGACAAAAACAGCGCGAGGGGCAAACTTTAGTTGTTTATTGTCAGGAACGCCTATTGTCGGAGACTACATTAAGTCTGAAGGTGTAGCAGGTCGGATGGGTGCGAAGTTGATGGCAGTGGTAGCAGAAGGAAAGAAAGGACGGATTTATCTTTCGCCTACATCAGAAATGGAAGAAATTGCCAAATCTGCAAAACCTGAATGGTATCCAGACGGCGGAATTCCTGGTGATCGAAGAGCAATGTTTACCCCGTTATATGGGTTAACAGATTTCTATCATCTATTTACAAATCGTCAATTGGTTGCACTGAGCACGTTTTCAGATTTAGTTCTTAAAGCTAAGGAACAGGCTTATCGAGATGCTGTTGAAGCCGAGCTTAAAGATGATAATCAACGATTACGAAATGGAGGCAATGGTGCAGAGGCTTATGCAGATGCAGTAGCAACATACTTGAGTCTGGGTGTTAGCCGTCTTAGTGATATCTGCAACTCTCTCTGTATGTGGGAAAACACTAAGATGCAAGTCCGACATCTTTTTACTCGCCAAGCAATCCCAATGGTTTGGGATTTTGCAGAGCCAAATGTTTTCAGTAATGGTGCCGCTGGTAACTACACAACCACTATTAACACAATGCTTCGCGTGATTAATACTTTACCAGCAAAGGGGTTTGGTCAAGCTCGACAGGCAGATGCTACTGAATCTTTGCCTCTAGCTGAACGTGCTGTCATTTTCTCAACTGATCCACCTTATTACGACAATATTGGTTACTCTGATTTATCGGATTTTTTCTACATCTGGCTAAGGCAATCGTTAAAAAGCATATATCCAGATGAATTTTCTACGTTAGCTGCTCCAAAAGATTCAGAGCTTGTTGCAAATCCTTACCGTCATGGCGGAAAAGGAAAAGCAGAGCAGTTCTTTATGGAGGGAATGACGAAAGCGATAGCAAATATTCATGCACAGCATCCATCAGATTATCCCATTACCATTTACTATGCATTCAAGCAATCGGAAGTAAAAGATGAGGGAGTTTCATCAACAGGTTGGGAAACATTTTTAGAAGCAGTCATTCAGGCAGGACTTTCTATTAATGGCACATTACCCCTGAGAACAGAGCTAGGTAATAGAATGCGCGGGCAAAACAGCAACGCTTTAGCAACTTCCGTTGTCCTCGTCTGCCGAAAACAGCTATCTACCGCGCAACTCACCACACGCGGCGACTTCATC
>NZ_JBJPHS010000046.1:0-54016 GCF_052939495.1 Phormidesmis sp. 146-12
AGATCGATGGCTTTCTTGTCGATTCCCTCTCCTAAAAATCGTCCGGACTATTGTTGACTTGGTATTCCTGTTTAATTTCTCCTGCCATTCGTGCGCCCAGCATCAAATCCACATTCAGCGCTAGCTTCACCACTCGCACCGCCTGCGCTTCATCTTCCAATAGCGCTAACATCAACGCCACAGACTCTGTCCACTTCACAAAGTTCAAAAACTCCCGCTTCAGTTGCTCATCGCCCAACTCCGGCAACTGCTCCAACAATGCTTCTGCCGCATAATATTCCAAAAACAGTTGGTGATGAAACTCAATCTGCTTTGGGTCGTCCGCCACCTGCAACAGATGATGCTCCAGCAAATCCTCTAACCATTCCTTCGCCGCCTGTCCCGGTGCATTCACTCGCCCAGTCAGCAACGCCTCCAATCTCTGCTCTGCTTCACGTCTAGGAAGCCTCAACTGTGGCTCTAGTGCCTCTCCTGCCAACATCCCAAACGCCAAATGCTGCAATAGCTCAGACTTAAACCGCCGAAAATCTGCCGAAACAGGCACCGTTCCCTTAATTTCCTCATACTTCTGGTCAAACGTGCGAAACAATGCTCCTCGACTGCGCGGCAACTCTCCCTCAAGCCGAAACACATCGCAGAGCATTTTCAACAACAGCGGCGTTTCTGCCAACTCTTTTAAGCGATCGTTCAACCGCCCTAAAAGCGCCTCTCCCTGCTCCGGCAAATACTTCCTGACAAACTCCTTCAACTGCTCAGAAGTCAAAGGCTGCATCTTCAGTTTTTTCTCAATGCCGATCGCTCCTCCCAATTCCAAATCACGGGTCGTAAAAACCATCGACACATTGCGATTATCGTCTCGAAACTGCTGCAAATTTTGCCGTAATGTCTCTTGAGGGATCTCATTCACCCCATCTAACAACAGCAGCAGTTTGCCTTCAAACAGCAGATCATCAAGATCAGCTTCCGTCAGTCGTAATCGATGCCGCCGCACCGTCTCCCGAATCAACGACAAAATCGGACGATCGGCTTTCAACTGCACCAACACCGGAATCGACAATGCTGCATCTTGCTGTGATTTCTTCGCCAACTCCAACAGCAATTGCTCTAACGCCGTTGACTTGCCCGACCCCGGACGACCGACTAGCAAGACGTGTTTTGAGGCATACTTCTGCAATCCCGCCAGCACAGGCAACCGTTCGATCTTCTCTCGTTCCTTTGGTCGATCGCGGTCGCCCGGTCTTTCTTCTTCTGCCGTCTCCACCATCAAGTCAAAAAACTGCTCTCGACCTTCCGCATCCGTTTGCGTGTAGAAGCTCGATCGCTTTTCGTAAGCGGCACAAATCGACTCAAGATAGGGCTGAAATTGAGAAGACATTGATCGCGCAACCTTAAAAAGGCTTGTTCTTTATCCTACACGTTCAAATTCTAAACACCGGGAGGCTTGAGCATTTCTTCTGTCCAGCAAGAAACTCAATAGGAAAGACTGCCGCTCGTATCTCCCTCACGTCACATTCGATCTCTTCTACGGAACATACGGAATCTTGCCGCGCTCATCGAATTTCCCCTGCATTCTATTTGATGTTTCTTTTGTCACATTCAATCTTTTTTGCGGAATCTACCGAATCTTGTTGCGCTAATTGAATTTTTCCTGCGTCGCATTCGATATCTCTTCCGTTCTATTCGATCTCCCCTGCGGAATTGACCTCAGTCGATCGCGTCCCTCAAATTCGTCCTGCATCTCATTCGATTTCCCTGCGGAATCTACCGAATTGCGGCGATCGAGGTGTCTCAAGATCTTCTTCCGGTTCAGCAACGAGGACGATTACACGAACTCGACTGTTGTAAGCGAGATTGAACGGTTCATCAAGGGTGAGTTGTCCTGTTTCGGTGAGGGCTGCGGTGGTTTCGATCTCTTCGAGTTACCCGCAAGGGGTCGCTTTCATGGCCGAGTTTCCTTTGCTTGTAGTAGGATTTGCGCGTAGAGTGCTGAACTGAGTCTGAAGGAGGCTTGTTGAATCAGAGCATTTAAGATGGGTTGAACTTGTGGGATCAATTGACGTTGCTTTGCAATCAATAGAACGCCAAGAATTCCGATGATTGGAATTCCTAATTTTGTGGCTTCTTGTCTGCCTCTGCGCTCATCCATCAGGAGTTCATCGGCTTGTTGTTCTAACGCCAGCACGATTGCATGAGATTCGCCTGGATCAAGTTTTTGATCTTGCTGTAGGGTGTTTGCCATTGCGAGATTGACGATCGCTTTTGTTTCAATCCATTCGAGTAATAGTACAGCTTGAATTTCAGGGCGTGAGGCGTTGCTGAGTTCTTGTGCAACAACATCGGGAATCAGAACTTTGCCATAAATGCTCTGAAGCAGCCAAAGGTGATTGACGATCGCTAAGTTTCCAATCGCGGAGGTGTCACTGACAATAATCATAGCCAACCGCGCTCTTGAAGATGCTGTATGTCTTGTTGGAATTCTTCGACATCGTAATGGATGCAGATGCCGCGATCGCTGATGAGTTTTTGAAAATCCATGACGTGTATTCCTGCGATTTTACTAGCACTACCGAGGCTGACGCGATCTTGTTGGAAAAGCGCGATCGCGAGTTCGGTGCGAAGTTCGGCTTCGGTTAAATTGAGAAAGTCGGGGATGTCGATCGTAATTTGCATAACTTAAGCTCCTTGATCAGGGGTTTCACTCAGTTTATCGAGATAGGTGACGACAGCTTTTGACCACACGCTTTCTTCGAGGTAATGTTTGGCGACTTCTGCAAAGGTAGCTTTGATGGCTTGAAGATGCCGTTCTGGATTTAGCAGTTGTTGGCGGAGGGTGACAAAGGGATGAGTTGTGGATTGCCGAATTTCGGTGAATTCTGCGTCGAGGACGGTGAGGGCTTGGGATTCGGTAGTGACTTGAGGATGTTGTGTTTGGAGTTGGGTGAGTAGAAGCGTGAGGTCAGCGATCGCTTTGCTAATTTCGGGATCTGTGGGATGGTTATTTTCGATGTAGGTGGTTACTTGCTCAAAGATTTGAACTTTTTGAGCGTTGGGGAAGTTGTATTTAGAAGAATTAGTCATCTGATTCCGGGTTATTCTTGGTCGAGGGTTTCGCGATTCTCTGAGCGATCGTCTAAAGAGTTGAATTGAGCCTCCGCACGGGTGATAATTTCTCGAACTTCATCGGCAGCAATGTCAGATTTGTCGGACTTGGAATAAATGGTCACAAGAAGAATCTGGGCTTCTGTCTTGAGGTAGTAGATGATGCGGTAGCCGCCGCTTTTTCCTCTTTGAACGTCACTGTTTTTGGCTCTGACTTTGAAGAGGGTATAGTTCATGCCAGGAATTTGATCTCCAGGCAGTTCACCAGATTCGAGTTGATCGATGATGGGTTGAATGTCAAGCCGGATACGGCGGTAGCGTTTGCCAAGTTGATAAACTTCACTTTCAAAGCGATCGCTAACTCTAACTTCGATGGGTGGATCAATCGACATCCACGTTCTCCCAAAGCTGAGTGACGGGTTTGGTTCTTCCGGCTAGGACATCTTGCCAGCCTTGATAGAGTCCTTCTCGAATTTCTTCAATTGGAGTATCTTCGAGGTCTTCTTCGGGTTCAGCGACGAGGACAATCACACGGACTCGACTGTTCTGGGCAAGGTTCAGAGGCTCGTCGAGGGTAAGTTGTCCATCTTCTGTAAGAGTTGCGGTGGTTTCGATCGCTTTCATGTGGATTCTCATAGGCTGGGTTTTCAGGAGAATGTAGGGTAAGTGTGATTCTATGATGGCGGATCTTTCAATCGGGGTGGAGTTTCGTAGTACTGATCGACGTTTTCAAAGATTTTAACTTCGGTGGCGTTGGGGAAGTTGTTGATTGTGGTGGGAGAGCGATCGCTCTCTTGGTGGGTTGAGCGATCGACGTTCTGTGCTTCCAGATAGGCTTGAAAGATTTCGTAGTTGTAGCATTCGCACTTCTTTTGGATGGCAAGCATAGCGCGGAGGGCATCTTTGCCTAATTCGGTAGAGATCAGAACGCGCAGCCTAGGCAAAGTGTGGGCTGCTGATGTGCCTTCAAACTGTCCCAGTGCATAAGCAGCTAGGTAAGAAATCTCATGGAGATCTAAACCACTGATGTTTAAATCACTCTTGAGGTTCAAATAATCCAGCATCTGAATCAGCCTTGGAACTGCTTCCTGACAACCAAATTTCCCTAAAACTAAGGCTGCACTCAATCGGGTATTATGATTTCCACTGTTTAGTTTAGGTTGAAGGAGTAAGATAACCTCTTCAGACGCAACATTCCATAGAATGAAAGCGGTATGCCAGCATATCAGTGGATCTGAATGCTCAAGCTTTGCAACTAAGGCTTGAAGGTGAGTTTCGTTGAGAAACTTCGCAATGTTTTCTTTGGCACTTAGAATACGTAGTCTACTTGCTGCCAGTCTACGTATATGTGGATCTGGATGTGAAATTATCTGGAATAGCCCACTAGCAATTGCCTCAGAATCAAACTTCTCTGAAGCTTCAACCGCCTCCCGACAGACAGGAATATGGGAATCCTGCATTGCCTTGAGTAATCCTGGAATTACCTCGATCGAATCGATCATACGTAAACTAGTAACAGCACTAAACCGCACCCCAGAGTTTGGATTCTGCTCAATGATTTGAATCAGCCTTGATATCGCTGACTTAAATCCAAGTTGTCCTATAACTACCCCTGCACTATGGCTAACCGACGATTCAGGATCTTCAATTGCTCGAAACAAAGTTGGAAGGCTCGTTTCGGATTTGAGACTACCCACTACTTCAACTACGCTCCATCGAACCTGCGGATTTGGATTTTTCAATAATGGAGCTAGTTCTAAAAGCACTTCATCAGAACTCAGTACTCCAGAAATCCAAGCATCATAGATAATTCTAATGTCAGGAACTAGATGCTCTATAACTTGTGGATGTAGTGGGGGTAACTCCTCGACTTTAGGATCTTTAGAAATACTCTCAATTACTTCTCGAACCCAACTAGAGCGCTCTCTGGGTTCACATCGTTCCGGCATAAATTCAGGAGCACGGATTAACAGGGTCAAGTATGCGTCGTCTCCAATCCTGTGGTCTGAATGATTAACCAAATCAGCCAGTTGGCGATGTGCCACTTCTGAATCCATTGTTCTCAGCGCCTTGAGTTTGAGCCAAGACGACTCAGGCGCAACCTTTTCTAATTCTTGTAAAGTGTCTGCAAGAGCATTTGACTGAAGCTTTCCTTTGACTTCACCTGCTAGCCTCGCTCCCAACATCAAATCTACTTCTAACGCCAGCTTCACCAATCGCACCGCCTGCGCCTCATCCACCAGCCCCAGCATCAACGCCACAGGCTCCGTCCACTTCAAATAGTTAAGATACTCTCGCTTCAGTACCTCACCATCCAGATGAATACGCCGATTCAGCAAAGCCTCCGCCGCATAATATTCCTGAAGCGATTGGTGGCAGAAACGCACTCGAGGATTGCCAGACTCACCATACGATTGAAGTAAATGACAATCCCGCAGAAGTCTCAATTTCCTTTCGGAGCCAAGTAGATTTTGAGCATCAGTTTCGGGAATATCTGGCTGAAAGTCTGTCGGCTCGTTCGGTTTCTGAGACTGCATCATCTCAAAAGCTAATCTCATCAGTCGAAAACGTGATTCAGTTAAATCGATCCCTTCTTTCGATCGCTCCACATACAGATTCGTGAACTTGCGATAGGCTTCTCCACGAGTCGCTGGAATCTCATTGCCAGTCCGAAAAATACAGTAAAGCATCCATACCATCAAAGGTGTTTGACCAAAATCTCGCACTCGATCGCCCAATTCTTGTAATCGAACGCGATCGGAATTCGGCAAACGTTCCTTCAAAAAATCTTTCACTTGATGTTGTGAAAGAGGTTGAAGCTCCAACTTTCGCTCAATCTCCCACCCATCTCCAGCATGGCGAGCCGTAGCGATCAAGGGAATGTTACGCCAAAAATTCTTCAAATCGGTTTGTGCTTGGGTTTGTGGTAACTCATTCAACCCATCGACCAGTAGAAGCAATGGCCGCTCTTTCTCTTTCAACAGTCTTTTCAAATCATCGCCATCTAAACCTGGATCATGGCTTTCCAAGCTGCTCAAAATCAGTCCTCGAATTCCTGAGCGATCACCTGCCATCTGATAAGCTTTCAACTCCACCAAAACCGGAATTGGAGACGTTCTATCCTGCTGTGCTTTCTCTGCGGCTTGCCAAAAGATTCGTGCTAGCAGAGTCGATTTCCCCGCTCCAGAACCGCCTACAATCAAGATTTTCTCGTTTGCGTTTGCATACTCATTAACAGCTTGAAGAACGCGCTGCGGTGGTTTGTCTGTGGGCTTTCCTCCTGGTGACTTAGGCTTGTCTTTGGTTATGCTGTTTAGCTCAAACTCAAACCAAGTCGAAGCATCGATTTCGTCCATGAAAGCATAGGCTTCCCACCACTTTTCATAAGTGGCACAAATCGACTCAAGATAGGGCTGAAATTGAGAAGACATGGATCGTGCAACCTTAAAAAGAGCTTGTTCTTTATCCTACACATTCAAATTCTAAACACCGGGAGGCTTGAGCATTTCTTCTGTCTAGCAAGAAACTCAATAGGAAAGACTGCCGATCGTATCTCCCTCACGTCGTACTCGACCTCTTCTGCGGAACATACGGAATCTTGCCGCATTTATCGAATTTTCCCTGCGTCGCATTCGATGTTTCTTTTGTCACACTCGATCTTCTCTGCGGAATATACATAACTCGATCGCGTTTATTCAATTCGCCCTGCGTCGCACTCGATTTCTCTGCGGAATTTGCTGAATTAGCGCGATCGTCCCCCATCTCAATAGAGATAATTTCAAGGCTTTTCACGGATTTAGCCACAAACAACTGCCGGGAATATTAAAAATGATCATCTAAAGACACACTTTTTTTATGCCCAGCAAACGTCTCTCCCGCGAAATCATTCAACAAGACGTAGACTCCATGAACGGACTCAATGCCGTCATCGGCTACGCCACCAGCCGCACCGAAGCCACCCCCGAAAGCCTACAGGTCGCCTACCAAACCATGTTGTCTAAACAACAGCTCGAAACCGAACAGCAAGTGATCGCCCGCGAAGCCGCCGAAGCCGCCCGCAAAGCAGAACAAACCTTCCATAGTGCCGTCCTCGCCATGAAAGAAGCCGTCAGAGGGCAATTTGGCTCAGATGGCAAAGAAGCCGTCGCCATCGGACTCAAACGCAAATCCGATCGCAAACTCCCCTCCCGCAAACTCAAAGAAACCGCCGCCAGCTAAGTCAGTCGATCGGTAGCTGCTCTAAAAAACCAGAGTAGCTACTCCCCGATAAACAGCACCATCCCACCCAAACCTTCGCCACCCTCAAAAACTTCAACCACAACTCCTCCCTCCTCCCTCCTCTCTCCTCCCTCCTCCCTCCTCCTCCCTCATCCCTCCTGACCATTCAGCGATACACTAAGACAGTTGATACCTTCCTGCCATACCAACAGGCAGTTTCAGGGAATGCCTTCCTTCAGCATTGAACTTCTGGTCATTTTGCTTTTAACGATCGCCAATGGGCTGTTTGTCATGTCAGAAATGGCGATCGTCTCCGCCCGTAAGGTTCGCCTTCAGCAGTCGGCAAATCAGGGAGACCGTAAGGCGAGGGTGGCGCTAGACCTGGCAAATGATCCGAATAACTTCTTGGCGATCGGACAAGTGGGGATCACGCTGATTGCGATCGTCTCTGGTGCTTTTGGCGAAGCCGCTTTGTCACGCAGGTTTGAGCCGTTTTTTGCCTCAATTCCGCTATTTCAGCCCTATGCTCAGGTGTTGGCATTTCTGATCTCGGTGATTTGCATTACCTATCTGACGCTGATTATTGGCGAATTGGTGCCTAAACGGTTGGCTCTGACCCATCCCGAACGGATTTCGGTAATGGTGGCGACTCCGATGAGTCTGCTGGCCAAAATTGCTGCCCCGATCGTCCTTTTGCTGGGCACCTCTACTGATATTGTCATGCGAATCTTAGGCGTTCGTCCCTCAGAAGAGCCACAGGTGACGGAAGAAGAGATTCGCGTCATGATCGAGCAGGGCACCGAAGCCGGGATGTTTGAGCAAGCAGAAGAAGACATCATGAAACGGGTGTTTCGGCTGGGCGATCGGCGCATCAGCGCGTTGATGACTCCCCGACTCGACATTATCTGGCTCGATCTAGAAGACTCCGCCGAAGAAAACCGCCGCGCCATGATGGAGAGTTCTCACTCGCGATTTCCGGTCTGTCACGGAGGCTTAGACAATTTGCTGGGGGTCGTGCAAGTTTACGATCTGCTGGTCAAAAGCTGGTCAGGGCAAGAATTGGATCTCACCAGTTCCCTGCAAACTCCTGTATTTGTCCCCGAAAGCACCCGTGCGCTCAAAGTGTTGGAACTGTTTAAACAGTCGGGAACTCAGATCGCTTTTGTCGTCGATGAGTATGGCGTGATTCAGGGATTGGTGACGTTTACGGATGTGCTGCAAGCGATCGTGGGCGATATTCCGTCAATCGAAGAACTCGAAGAACCGCAGGCTGTCCAGCGTGAAGATGGCTCCTGGCTACTGGATGGAATGTTGCCCATCTACCAATTCAAAGAAATTCTCAACCTGGAAGACGAAGAACTGCCGGGTGAGCAGCGGGGCACTTATCAAACCTTGGGCGGCTTTGTTGTCATGCACCTGGGGCGAATTCCGGCTCCGGCTGACCATTTTGAGTGGAGTACGATGCGCTTTGAAGTGATGGATATGGATGGCAATCGAGTTGATAAAGTGCTGGTGATGGTGGACGAAGAAGCCGAGCGGCGATCGCGCGATTATCGAGATTAGCGATCGAGGGTAATGACTCAAGAGCCACAAGAAATCGAGGTCTGCGAAGGCAAACTTGGCTCTTTTGAGCGCATTTCTAATCCAGATTCCCTTCTAGCAGAAAACTTGGAGACAGTTCGACTCCACACTTCAAGCGAAGAATTCTGTGAGTTCAAATTTATCGAATTCGCATTATCTCAAATCCTCAACTAGCCGCACCTCAAGCAGTTGACCCGGTTGAAGGGTCGCAGGCTTAGGAGAAGTCACATACGTCAAAGCTGCCCCCGCGGCCGCCCCGCCAAACACATTCCCGCCCGACAGACCGCCCAAAATTGCCCCCGCCAACGCCCCAATCCCTGAGTTGCGAAAGAGACGATTGTCAGAAACTTTGCGATTGCCGCCGCCGATCGGTTCAGATTGAGCGGCGATCGTCACACTTTGCCCCGGTAGCGAAATCGTCTGTGTGATAAATCGACTGCCATTGTTATCGGTTTCAAATCGTCCCAAAACGGTGGTGCCTTCGGGCGCAATCACGTTCCCATTCACATCCCGCAAATCGGCTGGCAGCACTAACGCTTCTTGACGAGGTTGACCGCCTTGTAACGACAATGGTTGAGTTCCGGGGTAGCGCAGATTAAACGCCGTCCCCGCAGGCAACAACAGCCTCAAGGCAGAACGGGTGTCGTTTGTGGGCGGAGAACCCAACTCCATGCCACCCGTGGGCAGCGGTTGACCAAATTCGATCGCACCCGATGTCCCCGATGAATTCTCGATACGCGCCGCAGGCTGCACAGGAGGAACCGTCATCGTCGCTGGATTCGGGATCTCAGCCGGAGGAAGCGGATTGGAATTAGCAGGGCGACGATCGATCGGAGGCACACTCACACTCGGAGCCGTCCCCGGACTGGGCGCACTCACCGGAGGCAAAGAGTCTGGAATACTCAAATTAGAACTCACCGCCGGAAGCTGGAGAGAAGGTTTGGCACCCATCGAACTGGCCGCTGGAGTGGTGGCACTTTCTAAAGCAGGCGTTGGATTAATCGAAGCCGTCTCTGGCACAACAGGCGCGATCCCCGGCGGAAAGCGATCGGGCGATGGCGGCACCGGGCCCGGACTGGTCGAAACCACCGTCGGAGGCTTAGTCGGAGGCAGACTGGTCGAAGCCGCAGGAGAGGGAACCCGTTGAACAGGCCGCGAAACCACGATGTCGATCGGCTTATCGGTTGGCTGATTTGTCTCAGGCTGATTCGATTGGGCAGTATCTGCGGGAGGCGCGTCGTCTTCTGAAGGAACCGGAGGCTGGGAACTGAGAGGCGGTGCGGTCTTGGCAGGCGCGATCGGGGGGCCAGCAGCAACTCTCGGCGACTCACTCACAGCGGTTGGTTTAGGAGTCGGTGCCTGCGCCAAAAGCGGCCGAAGAACCCAGCGATCGCTCGACTTTTCGGCATCTCCCACTTGTTTTAGCTGCGCTTGATCCCGCGTCAAGACTGTATCTGGCGAAAGCTCTAATACAATTCGCGTCACTCCTGGCTGAAACTGTGACACCCGAACTTGTCTGACCGCTCCGTCAAAACTCTTTTGCGTCGGCACCGTTCCTAACTCTGTTTCAGGAATTTCTAAAATGATGCGAGCAGGTTGCGCCATCAAAAAATAGCGGGGCTTGACCCCATCTTTGACAGTAACTTCTAGCTGATTTGCGGCAGGGTCATATTGCCAGTTTTGTAGCGGGGCCGCCCATGCCGAGGAGCTTGCCAAACAAACCGCAAACGGCAAAAGGTGAATGCCTTGACCAAACCCATTCGATGTCCGTCTCGATCGCTGGTTAAACTGCTTTTTAAACATGAGGTTGCCGCAAATTTTCAACCGACTTGGCTTTCTAGGATAGTCGCAAGTGTTGATTTTGCAGCAAAAGTTTCGACTTTTAAGACGACTGAGATTCGACCAGGTTCAATCGGTTAGAAATCTGCTCAACTTGCTGTAAATAAGCAGTGTCGTCGAAAACAGGGGTTACGTCCGTAACGTCAAATGGAGTCTCTAAATCAATCCACGATCGACAGCCTCCATACGCTTCTCGATAAGGAATCATTTGGGCTTTGGGCAGTCGAGAAACCCTTAGTAAAAGCACATAGAGCGGCGATTTTGGCTTCCATTGAAAGCGTTCTTCTGCGAAGTCAGCCGTCCAGATGTGAAAGGGCAACAAAGACTCTAAAACCGCTGCTTCAGTGACTTGAAAAATGTGAGTCATGTCAGCGAGCGAGCCAATTCTCACCGTTTCAGGATGCCACCCGGATGTAACAGGCTCAACCGATCGAGACTTGTCTTTCAACAAATGGGGCTGCTGATGTTCGTAAGTGGGATAGAGCAACACCTGATTTTGAGAGACGGTAAAGCGGCCGCCCTGTTCTCGAATGCCGCCTTTGCGAAGCAGCACGATCGTTTCACCCTGTTCGAGAGCTTGGACGGCGATCGCCCATTCTTTAAGCGCATGTCTGAGACTAGTCATCCAAATTCTAAGTTTGAGAAAAATTCAACACAAACCGTAAACAGAGGAAATAAAATGCCCGCTAACCCAATCCAGCCGCCAAATTGTCCCAAAAAGCTGTAGAGCAATCGATTGTTGTTGGCTCGTTCGTGAGTCATCGCCATAAATCGCGAACTGCTGCTGATCAAAAGCGCTCCCCCGATTCCCAGCGGAAGGCTCATCGTAAACCATGTTCTCAGTCTAGCGCCCGGATTAATCAGCCCCAACGAAGGAAAAAACACAAAGCTCACAAACTCGACCACGAGCCACAAACCTAATGCGATAAACAGGTCTTTTCTCTGTAACTCATCAAAGGAGAAGTTATTCATGGGGGAGAGAATTGGTAGAGTGCGGTTGGTGTTTGGTTGGCAGGTGCTGACCCAGGGTCTACCTGACAATCTTCAGGTTTTCTCAATCTCGAAAAAGCAAAAAATCGCTCTCTATTTAACTAGCATGGAATGAGGGACAAGTAACCGTGTTGGCTGACACCAGATTCAAATTCTTGTCGTGACGAAATCGTAACCTTCTAGAGAGAATACTCCATGACTACTCATGATCTGCTAATGCTCGTTTTGATGCTCTCTCCTGGCATTCTATTGTCGGTCTTTGTGATGGTCACATTTGCCGCAGGAGGTTGAGGAGGAGGGAGGAGGGATGAGTTTAAGATTTCTGGCTGGTGATGCAGAACGTAGGTTAACGCAAATTCAGTAAACCCCTTGACTTCGATCGCCACTCCAGAACGCCTCCCAAATCCCTCGCCCCTGAGAAACGTTGACCTAAAATCACGTGAATTCGATGAAATCCTTCGCTGCCGTTACAAATCCGGGCAGCCCCCTAAATCCTCCACGAGTGAGGGACTTTGAACGAAAAATATGATCTAAAAGTCCCCCAGATTGGGGGGGTGGGGGGCAGAAGCGCTGAAGACCGAAGCGAAAAACTTCCATCGAATTCACGTTAAAATCTCGTCTCAAAGTCCCCCAGAATTGGGGGCAGAAGCACTGAACACCGAAGCGAAAGAACTTCATCAGACTGACATTGGATTAAAACGCAAAAACGCTCTCATTTCTATCCAAGCCTCAGAACTCAGAACGCAAAATCTCTTTCATCCCTCCTCCCTCCTCCCTTTTTAAGTCCGATCTCTCGAAGACGTTGCTGTAAGTATTCGCCTGCGGTGATAGGCGGAAATTTTGCGACTCCTCCCGTTTGCTCAACGCAGCTAGGGAGCGGTGTCAGATCGATCGCTCCGCTCGGATGGACAAAAAATGGCATCGAGAACCGACGATCGCGATCGTTGTCCGGTTTTGTGACGCGATGGGTTGTACTTTTGAGTCGCCCGTTGGTCAGTTGTTGGAGCATGTCACCACTATCGACAATAATTTGACCCGTGACCGCGTGAATTGGTTGCCAGGTGCCGTCTCGCTGCAATAGTTCTAGACCTTCGGCGGTGGCTTCACAGAGTAGCGTGATCAGATTGATGTCTTCGTGGGGTGCTGATCGCAAGCTATTTGGATGGACACGATCGGGAATGGGCGGATAGTGAATCACGCGCAAAATGGTATCGCTGTTTTCGGCCATCTCACTCAAAAAATCTCTGGGCTGCTCCAGATACAGCGCACAGGCTTCGAGCAGTTTGGCAGCGCACTGATCTAACTGAGCATATAGCTCGTTCAGGGTGGGATGAAATTGAGGAATTTCTTGAGGTCGCAGATTGGGCAAGATTGCATCGCGTCCGACGTGCCAAAATTCTTTTAGATCAGGAACAGGATGATCTTTGGCGTGTTCTTGCCCAAAGCGAGTAAAGCCCCTCTGTCCGTTGAGTTTTGGGTCTTCGTAGCGCAGCTTGATCGAGTCGGGCAACGTAAAAAAATCTTGAGCAACTTGATACGCAGACTGAATTAAGCTTGCATCAACCTCGTGATTGACGATCGCAAAAAAGCCAATTTCCTCCAGTGCTCTCCCCATCGTTGATACAAAACTTTGTTGTTGCTGTGGCGAATCAGAGAGAAAATCCTGTAGATCGACGACGGGAATCGTTTGCAGCATTATCACAAGCAGGATGAAATTATGGATTTATTGTTGCCGCTTCTGGGCATCTGGTCAATTTTGGGATACGGAATCCTGGTGGCGATCGGGGGCATCATCGGCTATGTCAATTCTAGAAGTAAGGTATCGCTGATTTCGGGGTTGGCTAGTGGAGGGGTGCTGGCGATCGCGTGTTATCTCTGCTGGCGGGATCTCTTGCTCGGATTTGGTCTAGCCAGCCTGGTTGCCCTTTTGCTGTTGGGGGTGTTTGCCGTTCGGTTTTCCAAAACGCGCACCTTTATGCCTGCGGGTCTGATGGCGATTCTCAGCTTTTTAGCAACGGTTGGCTACGGGCTGCCTACGCTGTCAATGCTCAGTAGCAGACGTTTTTAACGTGAATTCGACGAACTTCTTCGCTACGGCTACGAACGCGGGAGAGCTAACTAAATCCCCTACAAGTGAGCAGCTTTGAGCCGGAAATCTTCTCTAAAAGTCCCCCAAAATGGGGAGTTGGGGGGCAGAAGAACCTGAGAGCGAAGCGAAAGAACTCCATGGAATTGACGTTAAATCGGAGTCAAGGCTTAAAGGAATTAGGATCGTCCATTCCAGCCTTGGGCAGCATCATTCACCGCCTGATCAACAGTCTTCTGTCCCAGCATCGCAGCTTGCAGATTTTGATAGACGACTTTTTGCAATTCCTTGACATCTTTCATCGCTGGAATCAACACTTCAGCCGTTTTTAATTGGCTGGCACTGACCATTCTGGCCTTGTCTACCGGAGTTGCATCAGCAGGAATGTTGGTGAAATAGCGATCTTCTGAAGCCTTGATCGTCGAAGGCAACACATTGGCCGCTTTGGCAAACGACAACTGATTTTGATCATTCGTAACAAACAGCGCAAACTTAAGAGCCGCATCGGGCTGATCGGTGTCTCTAGGAATCACTAAATTCATGACGGCAACGTTCTTTTTGCCCGTATCTCCGGTGATCTGTGGCGCAGAGGCAGACACCTTAGAAATCGAAGGCGCATTCTTTTCGATCGTCTTCAAAAACTCCGCGCCCGATGCCAAAATTGCGGTTTGTCCTTGCTGATAAAGGTCGATCGCATGGCGGTGTCCCTCAGTCAGCACTTCTTTGGGCATCAGACCATTTTTGTACAAATTCACCCAATATTGAAACGCAGCTTTCCCTTGGGGCGTATTGAAGGCAGCTTTTCCCTGTCCGTCTACTAACTGCACCCCCATTTGCACAAACGATTCGAGAACCTCACCAGAATCTTCAGGAACTAAGGTCGCAAAAAAGGCATATTTTCCCGTTTTGTCTTTGATCTGTTTGGCGGCTTGGGCCAATTCTGCATAGGTTGTCGGAGGTTTAGTCAGACCCGCTTGCTTAAGTAGATCATTGTTATAGATAGCTACTCGCGTCGTCAGATACCAGGGCAACCCAAAACTTTTGCCATCCAACGTACTCGACTGCCAAATGTTAGAAAAATACTGCTGTTTGACCTCGGCGGGCACTTTGCTATCGAGTTCGAGCCAGGCGTTTCGGGTGGCTAACTGAGAGGCAAAATTGGGATTGAGATTCACCACATCGGGCGCACTTTTAGCGGCAACTGCTGTGAGAATTTTGCGCTCCATCTCCGCCCAAGGCACATCGACCCAACGGATTTTGGTGCCCGGATTTTCGGTTTCAAAGGTAGCAATCAGTTGGTTAAAGTAATCGGTGAACTGAGGCTGTAGTTGCATCGTCCAAAACTCAACCTCCCTCGAACTGGATGCCTGCTGCCTGACTGCGGGCGCGCCACAACTCACCAACCAACTCAACACAATGCCCAACAGCGCAAGCACTCCAAATTTTTTCCAGGCTCTCATTTGACGCATCTTAATTTGATTCTTAACTTGATTTGATTCTTAACTTAAACAGCGATCGGTAGCTTAGTCTACCTGATCCTCTAAAGATTCAGTTTTGAGTTTTGCGGCTTGAAGTTCAAGATTTTCTAGCGGCAAAATGATCTAAAAGTTGGTTTTTTTAAGGTTCATACTGTTTAACCTGACCTATCAAAGTTCAAAACTCAGAACTGAGATATTAGCGTTCTCCTTTCTTTTGGTAGAGGTAATGGTCTCGGTTTTCGATCCAATCTGAAAACAGCAAACTTCCAAGGAGAGAAGACGACATGATCAGGGTTTCAAAACTGAGCGCGATCGCGAAACATTCTTCTGTCGGCCTTGCGTCTCTGGCGTTGGCTTCACTGTTTCCCGATGCTGGGTTGACTCAATCGACGACCGCAGGCTTTCCGCTTTTAATCGCACAGTCTTCGAGGGATCAACCTGTGACCAATCCAGGGATTTCTGGAGGAAACACACCTGCGTCAACGATTCCCTCGACGAGTGCGCCCTCAGTGCCGACGGGTGATCAGCCTGTATCTAATCCTGGTGTTTCGGGGGGAAATGCTCCCGCATCAACGATTCCCTCGACAAGTTCTCCCTCAGTGCCGACGGGTGATCAGCCTGTATCCAATCCTGGCGTTTCGGGGGGAAATGCTCCCGCATCAACGATTCCGTCTACCACTCCCGCAACAGGCTCTCCAACGGATGACCCCGCAAACCCGCCCAATGTCATCGAGCGGAGGATTATTCAAGGAGATGACGTGATCATTCCCAATAATCAGACCCCAAGACAGCCCAGAGTCAGAACGGCTCCAGCCCAAACGCCCAGTCAATCAACCACCCCGGCTCCAGTTTCTCCCACATCTCAGCCTCTTCCTCAAACCACAGGCTTTATCAGAACGGCGATCGCCAGTCAGCTAAACAACTCGACTCCCGGATTGGATGCTCAACTGCTCCAGGCGACCTGCAACCAAAACTGGCGAGGAGCCATTGCTATCGTGGATCGGGCCCTTGCGGCGGCTCCTGCCAGTCAGGGACTTTATCGATCGCAGCTTCGTCAATATCGGGGTCGATTGGAGTCTTTAGCCGCCGCCGGAACCGCCATCCCTAACTGGACTCAACGCTGCACAGGAAGCTAACACAGTTCGTTTTGCTCAGAGTTTTACTCAAAACAACCTAACCCAAACTTCTCCCATCTTTTTGCAGAGGCCGTGTTGCGATAGCGACATGGTTTTCCTGTGTTCATCTGTATTTATATAGAAGAAACTCTTTCACGCCTGACTTTTGTTATGTAGAGGATATCAAAGCAAACTTTACCCTTCCATACTCTGATTTTTAGCTACCAATATTTCAATTAGGCGATCGTGAATCGTCTGAGTTCTTAACCGATCGCTCTTGATTCCTAAACCCGCGATCGTTCAAAGCTCGATCGTATAATCCTGTTCTCCCTCTTTCCTCCTCGCCCCTCACCCCCCACTCCTCACCCCTCACGCCTCCACCCCACTTATCACAGCTTAAAAGAATTATTCGTCTGTTTTCTGAAATAGCGTGTACTATTCACTGAAGAGTGGTCAACGCTATCAAAATCGGTGAATTTTAAGCAAACAAATTCTCGATCGAAGCGTCTGCCAACTATCAGGTCAGTGCGTTTTACCCTGGAGAAATCAAAACCTTTTAGGTCTGAGATTCCTTTAGAATGACCTGGTTTGTTCACTGCTCAGTTTGGGGTAGTTTAAAGTCGTCAATCAAAATTTATTGCGTGAATGTACAATAAATTCCTTACATGATTCTGATGGGTTCGCAAGTTTGTATCCAAACGAGTCATTGTGAATTAAATTGTGTACTATGCACTAGCACCTGACTGTGTTGTGATGAATTCTGTCGGTAAACCGGGTTCCTAAACTATTTCTTAGTGGGCTAACAAATCTGTGGTGAACGGTCTAAAAGGTCTCTTTTCAAGAAAGTCGAAAGGGGTTGGCATAGAGTTAGCCCCCGATCGCATCAACATTGCCCAGTTACGCAAGCAGGGTCAGGGGTTTAAACTGACCAGCTTCATAACCGTTCCCGTGCCTGACGGGGTGTTTGAAGAAGGGCAAATTGTCGATCCGCCAGCGATGTCTGAACTGATTCAAACCGCTTTGGCTGATAACAAAATCAAAGTTAAACAAGCCGCGACGGCCGTTCCGGGAGGGCGCGATACCGTCACTCGAATCATTCCTGTCCCCGCCGAGCTAGACGATCGCGAGCTGCGAGAAATGGTTCTTAACCAGGAAGCCGGCCTCTACCTGCCGTTCCCGCGCGAAGAAGCCGACGTAGACTATCAAAAACTCGGCTTATTTATTGACGAAGACGGCATCGAAAAAGTCCAGGTTTTGCTCGTCGCCACCCGCAAAGAAATTACCGACGTTTATATCAACACCTTTCGCCAGGCGGGCCTGCAAGTAGACGTACTAGAGATTAGCAGCTTTTCGCTGATTCGCACGATTCGCGACCAACTGCGGCAATTTGCCCCCCAAGAAGCGGTCGCCCTCGTCGATATCGAGTTTGAAAGCACCGAAATCTCGATCACAGTGGATGGCGTTCCCCAATTTTCGCGCACCGTGCCGATCGGGTCGTTTCAGATCCAGAGTGCTTTGTCTCGCGCGATGAATCTGCCTCCGTCTCGCAGCATCGATTTGCTCCAGGGCATGACCATTCCCTCTAACCCGATGGATACAATGGGCAGTCCGCGAATGAGCAGTGGCACCAATCCCGGCACCGCCGCCATGCTGAGAGTTTTAGGAGAACTGGCTGACGAATTGCGCCGATCGATCGACTTTTACCTCAACCAGGGCGAAAACCTGGAGGTGGCCCAACTGCTTTTGGCTGGGCCAGGCGCGTCGATCGGACAACTGGACGAATTTTTTACCCAACGG
Organism: Phormidesmis sp. 146-12; assembly: GCF_052939495.1. NCBI lineage: Bacteria > Bacillati > Cyanobacteriota > Cyanophyceae > Leptolyngbyales > Leptolyngbyaceae > Phormidesmis > Phormidesmis sp. 146-12. Next base: position 18,204 of record NZ_JBJPHS010000046.1, read on the forward strand.
CTGAGTCTGCCCTGCAATCAAGTCGATCCGGTGGCAGCCCTCTCGCTAGAAACGCCGCAAGAAATTCCCCTGACCGCGAGACCAGGATTGGGCGTTGTATTGGGCTTAGGACTGAGGGAGGCATGGTGAAATGTATAGTTTAGACATCAATTTTCTCAACGATCGCCCTGAATATAAGCCCGATGGGGCGAGGCGAGGCACCCGTCCTAGAACGGCTACGTTTGCGTCAAGCGATCGTCGTCCCCTTTACTGGGGTCTAGCCGCAGGCGTGTTTTTCCCGGTCGTGATGCTGGCGCTGTGGGGCATTCTTCAGGCAGAAAGTTCCAAACTCACCACTGAGCAGGCCGAGTTAGACAGTCAGCTTGGCAACTTGGAACAGCAGAAGAAAGAACTCGCCGCCGTCAACGAGCAAATCAAGCAGACCACCGACGAAACGCAAGCGCTGGCAACAGTGTTTAACCAGATCAAACCCTGGTCAGCGATGGCTCAAGATATTCGCGATCGCTTGCCACCGGGGGTACAAGTCACCGCCATCAAACAAGTGGCTCCTCCAACGACGGGGGCCGCTGCCCAGCCTGCGCCTTCTCCCGCTGCCGGGGGCGCTCAACCCGCTCCACCTGTTTCAGGCGTGATTCAAATCACAGGGCTTGCCAATTCTTTTAATGATGTCAATGACTTTATCTTGACTCTACAGCGCTCTAACTTTATGCAGAGCGACAAAACACGGCTTTTGGCAGCAAAACTAGGGACTCCTGGAACTCTACAAAGCCTCAATTTTCCGGGGTCAACTCCAGGTGGAGGGTCTAGAGAAACGCCAAAATTGCCGCCCCAAGTCGAATTTTCCATTGAGACTGCTTTGAATGAGGTTCCTGCTTCTGAGTTAATTCGTGAACTCGAACGCAAAGGAGCCGTTGGACTGGTGACTCGCATTGATGCGCTCAAAGATAAGGGAGTGATTAAACCATGACGGCAGGTGGAGATTTTATTCCTCAAGACTCTGACTTTGATCAGGGCCCAAGCTACCCCACGGTTTTTGGGGTCACGATCACGCCCGTCGTCAGTGGGGTTTTGTTGGCGACCGCAGGGGTAATTGGTGCGGCGGCTCTTTGGGCCTATGTGGTCAGCCCTGCCTGGGAAAGTTATCAGACCCTCAAAGCAGATGTAGAAGCCAAGCGCGAACAGGTCAACCAGATTGCAGCCGTTAAAAAACAGGTGGCAGACGCGAAAACAAAACTGACGCAGGTTAATCAGCAACGCGATCAGGTGTATGCACTATTTGCCAACGAAAAAACGCTGGATACCCTGCTATATGATCTCAACCAGTTAATCGAGAAAAACAATGCTGGGCGAGTGGTTGCGACTCAGAGCAAGTTGAATAATTGCCCCTCCTGGGTGAGAGATCAGTATGCCAACATCCTCACTTACCAGAAGTTTGAAGACCAAGCCGGGGCGCTGATTGCCGAAGCCAAGCTAAATCGGTTTGAACCCAATCCCAAGGGAGCCGAAGTGATTACTGACAGTTCTTTAGGGCCAGCCATCAACAACAAGCTTAAGCGTCAAAGTGTGAGCGTTGACTTTAAGGGCAACTTTAACCAAACGCAGTCGATTTTTAGAACGATCGAGCGACTTCAACCCTTGCTTCTGGTAAAAAATCTCAGTGTGCAGGTCGGCACTGGCACAGGAAATAAGCCGGGTACCGTTCTCTATGAAACCGGGCCGGGGGGATCTGTGCGATTTTTGACGAATTGCCAGCCGGATGCGGTGCTAACGACAAGCTTTCAAATGGAGGCGCTATTGCCTTTGAGCGCGGCAGATAGAAAAGCATTGGCTCCCAGCCCTGTGGTCAGCCCGGTGGCTTCACCTAAATAGATGGACAAATTCTGCGAGGTCGTCCATTTGTCTAACGTCTCGAACGCTTTAACTAATTATCTTTGTTGAGGGAGGAGTGAATTCAGTGAAAGAACTTTATGGAATCAGTGGCATGGCCGCTACGACGATCGCTTTGATCGCTAACTTGCCAGCGGTGGCGGCTCCATCTCAGATTACCAATGTCAAGCTCAATCCAACTCGCGCTGGCGTGGATGTGGTAATCGAAACTCAAGCGGGCGATCGCCCTCCCCAGGTGTTTAATGTCAATCGAGGCAACACTTGGACAGCCTACGTGTTTAACACTCAGATCCGCGCTCCTTTTCAGCAGAGCAATCCTGCCCCTGGGATCTCGTCGATCGCAGTTACGCCAGTTGCGGGGAATGGAGTACAAGTGACCGTGGTTGGTCAGGGTGGCACTCCCACAGGGCAAGTTTCTAGCCGCAATGCTCAAGGGGTAATTTTGAGCGTCAACAGTACAGGGGGCCCGATCGCTCAAGCGACTCCTGCAACTCCCACGGCTCCCACGCCCTCAGCCTCGCCTTCTCCGACCGTTCCTGTTGCGCCGCTAACGCCCAACCCGGCTATTTCGCCGAGTGCGCCGAGTGTTCCTACATCTCCAGTGCCACCGTTTCAGAGAAGGGCTGTCCCGCCGCCTGTCGGAGATATTTCGGTTTCACAGACGGATACGAGTGCTGCGTCGATCGACCTGGGCACCGCCGAACGGATTCCCCGGTTGGTGTTGAGAGATGCTCCGGTACGAGAAGTGTTGTCTCTGCTGGCACGGGCAGCCAATTTGAACCTGGCTTACAGTGAAGGATCGCCTGCTGGAGCGCCCGGAGCGGCTGGACGAACGTCTGGTGGCCCAACGATTTCTCTCGATATTGAGAATGAGTCGGTGCAGGATGTCTTTAACTATGTGCTGCGGATTGCTTGTGTCCCGGCGGCAGGGGGCGCTCAGGGCGGTGGGAGCGCTCAATGTGGCAGCTTGGATGCTAACCGGAGCGGACGGACGATCTTTGTCGGCCCAAGATTGCCCAATGCAGCTCGCAATTTGGCTTCTCGCAGTTTGCGGCTCAATCAGATTCCGGTGACCAGTGCGGTCAATTTTTTGGTGGGCTTGGGCGCAGAAAGTGCGGTCACTCGCGAACGTCAAGTTAGAACGGTGGTGGCTCAGTCAGCCGCGCAGCTAGAAGGTGCCCAGACAGGTGGAGGGGGCAACCAGCCTCAGACGCAAACCGAAACAACTACTGAGTCTAGAGTTGAAGTTCAGCGAGCCAATTTCCAAGATTCTACGCCGCTGTTGCGGGGGTTGCAGGTGTCGGGGGATGAGCGAACCAACTCGATCACGCTGATTGGGAGTCCCAAACAAATCGAGTTGGCGACGAGTCAGTTGGTGCAGCTTGATTCGAGACGGCGGTTGGTGGCTGTCAATGTCAAAGTAGTGGATATCAATCTGCTTGCCCTCAACCGAGCAGGTGTGAGTTTCTCCTTTGGGGTCGGCAATTCACAGTTTGTCAACTCAAACGGGGTCGCCCTGCTCAACTTTGGCACCAGAACTCCCGGCTCAACCGGATTGACAGGACAACCTGGTCTTGTAACCAGTGTTCCTGGAACTGGCACCGCTGTTAATTTCGCCCGTGCTTTCTTTGCTCAGTTGCAAGCTGCGGTAACGAACGGCAATGCCAAAATATTAACCGACCCAACGCTGGTTGTTCAGGAGGGTCAGACAGCGACGGTAAACCTGACTCAGGAGGTCGTTACCAACTTCACCCAGCAGATCACATCGGTTGGTACGAGTGGCGCTCAATCTACAGTAACGGTTGAAAAGAAGCCTGCTGGACTCATTTTGCCCGTTAAGATCGATCGCATCGACGACAACGGTTATGTCTCTCTATCGGTTGCTCCTTCTATCTCGCAGCCAGACGGCACCGCCGAAATCGTTTTGACTGCGGGCAGCAGCAACAGAATCACGCTCTTGTCAGAACGAAAAGTGGAGTCAGGTCAGATCCGTCTGCGCGATGGTCAAACGCTCGTGCTCTCAGGCATCATTCAGGAACAGGATCGCGTCGATTCCACTAAGGTTCCGATTTTAGGAGACATTCCTCTGTTGGGTGCTCTATTTCGCAGCACTCAGCGGACGAGTCAACGGCGGGAGGTAATTGTACTGTTGACTCCCCAGATCATTGATGATTCTGATCGTTCTGCTTATGGGTATGGCTACACGCCTGGAGCCGATGTTCGCCAATTCTTGCAGCAGCAACAACAGAATGGAAACCGCTAACTCATAAACCTGTTTCTAGAATGGTGAATAACTCAAACAGTTGTTCATCATTCACCCACTAAAAAGCCAGAATTCGGGAATGGTTCCTGAGTCCTGGCTTTTTGAGTAGAGAGACAACTAATTGAACCTGACCTTTAACGTGAATTCGATGAAATCTTTCGCTGTGGTTGTTAATCCAGGCAGCCCCCTAAATCCCCCATGAGTGAGGGACTTTGAACCCAAAATCTTGTCTGAAAGTCCCCCAAAATTGGGGGGTTGGGGGCAGAAGCGCTGAACAACGCAGCAAAAAAACTTCATCGAATTCGCGCGACCTTTAGAAGAACGATCGCGCTCTACCGATGCAAGGCCTGTTTGCGTGAGACTCGACCCAGTTCAACTCTGGTGGTAGCTTCTTCGAGCATCAACGTCCGCACCGTCTGATTGTAAACATTTACCTGGACAACCTTACCGTGATCAACATCTAGCGCCGTCAGCCAACCGCTCTTAGGATGATAAGCGCCCGTATCAATGTCGAGCCAGCCTTGTCCTTGAGCGATCGCCCCTGGGGTCACGCCCGGAAACGTAAAGGTGATCGTGTGTCCAGTAATAATCGTCTTGTTGGCAAAATAAGGGCGCGGACAGCCGTGAAACTCTTCGCGAATCCAGCAAAATTCTTGAGAAGTCTGATGCTCGATCGGCAAGTCAGGATGCACCCCTGCATGAACTAACCACAAATCACCCAGATCTAGATGCGTTGGCAATGTTCGTATCCAGTCAACGTGTTCGAGCAAGATTCCAGAATCGCCATAGCTAGCTACCGTCGCCCGTCCGCCACTTTGTAACCAAGCCTGGAGCGCAGGCGCAAACACTTGCCCGTTAGGAAACGATTCGAGCAGAAGCTGTTCATGGTTGCCTAGCAGCGATTGATAAGGGCTACTTTTGACAAATTCGACCACCTGAGCACTCTGCGGGCCGCGATCGATCAAATCCCCCAAAAAGTAAACTTGATCTTCTGCGCCAGGAGCTAGCGCGTCTAAAAGCGTCATTAGCCCAGCGTAGTGACCATGCACATCACCAATGATAATTCGACGGGGGGAGTTTGAGGTCATGCGATCGCCTTTCTCGAAAAGTCTAAACACAAGTTTGGAGGAAATATGAAAACGCGAACTTTATGCAGATACCCCTTGTCTGGACTAATTTCTGGGAAGTAAGAAATTAATTTTCTACCCATTGCATCCAGAGTCTCTGCAAGAAGTGTCCAAGGTGGAAAAGTCGTGAATAATCGACCTGCTTACTAACTGCAATTATGCCCCTTCGCTTTCCGGATCTCACGAGACAGGTATTAATCATCACAGGATCTCTTCAAAAACTTTATCTTCCTAAAGCTCTCAAAAACTGCTGCAAGCCTGAAAGTAGCCCCTGTCTTGATTGTTGGCTTCCAGTCACCGACGCAAATAGCTCATCTAGCTTTTCAGAATCAGGCTTTTCGGCAACTTCGGCGATCGCTTGATAAACGCCATCCGTTTCGAGCCAGACTTGCCAGGGGTCAGGGTAGCAGCGCAAAATCGCCGAGTGGTCATCCAAAGGGCGCAAGTGATAGCAGGGTTCGATCGTATCCAAAAAACGCTGTCGAAGCTGACGACCTGCATAGCCAATGCCGATCGTAGATACGTCTTCTAGTCGGGCATTGAACAACACAATTGGACGATCGCCCGCCACACTGCAAATCTGCTCAACTGGGGCAACCTCGACAGCACTGGGAGCCACAAAAATATAAAGCTGATCTTCAGGATCAACCTGCTCCTCAGCCGATGTAGTTTGTCGTGCGCCTGCGACATCTAAACTGCGAATCTGAAAGGGAACTTCTCCCCAATCCCGTTTTGCCAGAGCCGCCATGCCCGCATCTGTAAAGAAAACTTTTAGCCCGCTTCCCCACTCTGTAAAGGCTGTGAGAAACGTTCCTGCGATCGGTAGAGGTTTGAGTTCGGGAAACAAAATCTCGACCTGAAGACGTGTATAGCCCGCAGCGATCGCCGCCTGAATTGCAGTTTGAGCCTGAGCGATCGCGTCATCTAGCGTGGTAGGAAGTTCAGCCATAAGGCAATCAATTAGAAAGCAGTTAGAAAGCGTCACGTCCGTCTGCAAAGATAGAGATAATTTCACTACCTACTCTGGGACGACTCAAGTCTAGACCAACACTTTACCAAGTTTTTCCAATTTTTATCGACTCACTCCCCTACTCCCTACCTATGCTGACTTCTACAAGAGAACTGCTAGAGACGGCCCGACGAAACGTTTATGCGATCGGCGCTTTCAATATCTACAACTTAGAAGGCGTAAAGGCTGTGGTCATGGCAGCCGAGGCAGAAAACAGTCCCGCGATGCTACAACTTCATCCCAGCGCCTTGAGCTATGGCGGATTTCCCTTGGTGGCGCTCTGTTTGGAGGCGGCCCGATCGTCTACTGTCCCCATCTCCGTTCATCTAGATCACAGCACGTCCGCTGACGATATTCACACAGCACTGACGTTTGGAATGGCTTCGATTATGGCAGATGGCTCTCACTTGCCCTACCAGCAAAACTTAGAATTTACGCGAGAAATAACGCAATTGGCGCATCGAAAAGGAGCCGTCGTCGAAGCAGAAATCGGCAGAATCAGCGGCACTGAAGATGGTTTAACGGTGGCCGAAAAAGAAGCCAAAATGACCGATCCGACCCAAGCAGTCGAGTTTGTCAAAGCAACAAAAGTAGATGCGCTTGCGGTGACAATCGGCAATGTCCACGGAGAATATCGCAGTGAACCAAAGCTCGATTTTGCTCGCCTCGAAAAAATTCGCCATCTTTTGGGAGACTTGCCGCTAGTGCTACATGGGGCTTCAGGGTTGCCAGAGTCGATGATTAGTCGCTCGATCGAACTAGGGGTTTGCAAATTTAATGTCAATACCGAAGTGCGGGCGGCCTACATGAAAACGCTCAAACAGGGATTGTGTTCTTCATCGCTCAAGGATTTGGTGGACTCGATGGGGGCAACGATCGAATCCATGCAGTCTGTCATCGTCGAGAAGCTGCGGCTGTTTGGTTCTTCTGGCAAAGCTCACCTGCATGAAGGACCCTACGCAGATATGCTGCGATTTAACGGTCAGTTCCCCGAATCTGAGATTCTTGAATTTATTATGAAAAATTAACGTGAATTCGATGAGAGTTTTTTCGCTTCGTTGTTCACGGCTTCTGCCCCCCAACCCCCAATTTTGGGGGACTTTCAGAGAGGAATTCTGGTTTAAAGTCCCTCACTCGTGGGGGATTTAGCGGGCGTTCCTGGATCTAAAAGCGAAGCGAAACGTTCATCGAACTGACGTAAAATTAGGCTTCCAGCGCCGTTGAAAATTCGCCTCACAATTTGCCTCACAAACAAAGATCCCCAACCTCTTGAAGAAATCGGGGATCTTGAACGTTTTGGGACTCTTTTTGGGACTCTAAAATAGAAGTTTTTAAGGCATCGTTTTGGGTCTGAGCCGCTCAAACCTCAATCTTTTCTTCGTTGGGATCGACTATCTTTTGGTCGATCGCTTCCTTGATATCCTGAGACTCTGCACCAGAAGGCACTTCTACAGAAAGCTTACGCTGTGAGAAACCCCATGCAAAAATCCCTGCGATGAATGCGACCATTACCCACTCAGGCGGCACAAAGTCAGGATTGACCACTCGTAGCAGCAAGCGCACCCCAACTAACGCAACCGTGAGATAGCCTGCATCTTCTAAATGCTCATACTCGGTCAACCAGCGAATAAATAGACCCGCCATAAAGCGCAACGCCACGATCCCAATCGTCCCGCCAACCAAAATCAGCCAGGTATCTTGAGAAACTGCGATCGCCGTCGTTACACTATCTAACGAAAACGCTAAGTCGGTTACCGCAATTACGGGGATCGCCTGCCACAGTGACGCAAATCGCGGCCCATGATGCGCCGACCCTTCTTCTGGCTGAGACGTGAAGTATTGAAATACAAGCCACAACAGATAGGCCGCACCCGCCAACTCAAATTGCCAATACTTCATCACCCACGATGCTGTCAATATCAGCGTCATCCGTAGAACATAGGCAAACACCAGCCCAATGTTGAGTGCGCGTTTTTCGAGTTCGGGGTCTTCTAATCCCTGGGTCAGGGCAGCAAGTGCGATCGCGTTATCCGCCGACAGCACAGCTTCTAATGCCACCAAAACAGGTAGGAGCAAAAGGGTTTGAGTGTTAAACTCGCTCGGCAAATTCAAAAACTGGTCTAGCATCAATCGTTTTAATCTAAGTGTGACAAACCACTCTTGACAATTTTACTTCTCAAAGCGAGGTAGACACTGTACCTACCTATCAGCCTACCCTCATCAAGGTGATTCTGGACGAGCCAGATTAATTCGCAGCTTAGAAAAAATTAGAGCCTTGATTCTTCAAATCAAAATCTTCTTTAACTCAAAAATCTTCTTTAACTCAAAAATCAATGCTGCTGCTCTGTTGCATCTTGTTACAAAGTCTTCCGCAGTGGCGCGTTTTCGTTCACATTGGGGGACTATAAACCCTGAGATAAGGAGTTTTCAAACAATGCCTTTATCGGATACTCAAATTCTGGTTGCCCTAGTCGTTGCCCTCATTCCTGGAGTGTTGGCGTTTCGGTTAGCGACAGAGTTGTATAAGTAGGTTCTGGTGACTTGGCGAGAAATGTGAACGGTTGGCCGCTAGCAAGCGATCGAGCGATCCCCAAAATTTGGATGATCGTTTTTAAGCAAGCGAGTTAAACTAACAGGACAGATTTCTCGCCTGTCTGATGAAAAATAACTTCTTAGACAGGGAAGCTGGAAAGCTGCTTAGTTCAAACATACTTCTTGATTTTGACAGTTAGATTTGCGATTTTAGGTTAGCTCGATCGACTGATTCAGATAACTAATTTGGGGCGCGGTTTTGCTAGAAGTTTGACTTCTCAAATTTTATCCCTTCATTAGAAAAGCTTCTAGATTTGTGGTTTTGCCTCTTAGGGGCGAGAGATTTAGTCTAAAATTCAAACTCCGAAATTCAAAATTGCTTCTGGCAGTTACTCTTCAGGCATGGCTTTTAGTGCCTTAAATTCTGCCTTTGTTCTCGCACCGTATGAACTGATGAACGCACTCCAAACGCCCCCTCCTGTCCGTCCGGCTCGATCTCCTCAATATACCCATAAGGGGTCGCCCCGATCCAATCCTCGTCCCATACAGCGCCACCATCATCGCGCGATCGCCGTAGAAACTTCGATCAAGCTGACGGTAAATCTAGTGATTTCGGGAGCAGCGATCGCGGCGTTAACGCAGCTATTGCCCTACAGCATTGCTCAACAATCCAAACTTCAAGAAGTGAGAGCAGAGGTCAAAACGACTCAGGCGCGGGTTGGTCGCCTCAAGTCAGAATTTAATCGCTACTTTGATCCCCGTCAAGCTAGGAGCATCATGCAGGAAGAAACCAACCGGGCTGACCCCAATCAGCGAGTTGTGGTTTTAGAAGAACCTGTGCCTGACACGGCTGCTCAGTTGCCTTAACCTTTGTCAAAGTCTCACTTGCCGAAGCGTTCCCAAAAGGGGCGCTTTTTGGTGTTTGTGGCTAAGTTTGCATTACTGTGGTCAGTTCGACTACGGTTTTTCGCTTCGGTGTTCTGAAGGTGTTCTGAACTTTTGCCCTCCAAGCCGTTAATTCTGGGGGTCTTTCAGTCCAGACTTTCAGTTCAAAGCCCCTCGCACATGAAATCTGGCAGGCATCTCCGGAGTAAGATTTTTGCGGCGGCAATTCGATACAGCTTTTTCGCTTCGTTGTGAATCGCTTCTGCCCCCAACCTTCCAATTCTGAGGGGCTTTTGGATAAGATTTTCAGTTCAAAGTCCCCAAAAATGGGGGATTTAGTGGGGGCGAAAAGATGGACACTTCCCACAGATTCATCCCCCCAATCAGCAACGCCTAAAAAAACTCCACAACGGTCTTGCTGCGGAGCTTCTGCACTGGAGAGATTAAGTCGCCAAGTTAGCGTTTGTTTTTACCGGGGTTGCTTCAGTCTTCGTCATTGCTGCCACCGCGGGGACGAGAATTTCCAGGATCGCAACCTTCCGCACCGTTGCCAATCCCTTGATTACAGCGCCGCTTTCTGCCTTTCTTATCGTCGTCATCGTCGTCGTCATCGTCATCTGAGTCGATCATCTGATCAGTGGTCAATAGCCGATCTGCTTCATATACCGAAACATTTGTGCTGCTGACCTCGATCGTTTGCACCACTCGCCCCGGAGCCGACACAAACACCGAACTGAGGTTGGACTGAAACACCTCGATCGACTGGTTGACCAGCGAAAACGCCCCACTTGTGAAAGAAATTGGGTAGACACAATTAGAGCGCGGCATCGGCAGCCCAGACAGCGCAAAGGAACTCAAATTCTTCAGACTCCGAACGCTGCGAAAAAACGTCACTCGTGCATTTTGATAGCTTTGACGAGTCACTTGAGAAACCTGGGTGAAATAGTCGTAAATTTGCGTGTTGGAGTCGATCGCCCCATTTTGATCGGTGTCAATGCCATAAACGGTGCGGACGATGCGATCGGAGGAGCGATCAGGCAAAACTAAAGTCACGGCAGCATTTTCAGACAGCAGTTCAAATTCGCTGTAGCCGATGAATTGATTTTCCTGGTTAAAAAGTCGCACAATCACCCGATCGCCCGATTTCAAGCCCTTCATAAATTTGGCTTTTTTGTTGACCTTGTAGCGAAAATCTCCTAGAAATCGCTCACTTGAAAAGCCCTGTGACGTTCTGTTGCGAACTGAAACCCGCGCCACTACTTTTTTGGAAGACGCTTGCTTTTGAGCGATCGCCAGACTAAAACTGCCTTGATTGACTCCATATTGGCTACTAATCTGCTGTGTGATCAACTGAGAACTGGTGGTTTGAGCGATCGTCTGATAAGACTGGGTTTGCTCAAAAAAGACGGATCTGTCGCGCACACTCCCCCGAACGTCATAGCGCAGTTGAGCCGTGACCCGCAGTTCGACATTGTTCAGGTTTATGTCACCTAGTTGTCGGCGCAAATCATTCAGCGAAATCACTTCGGGTGCCAGGATGGTTTGTCCTGCGTTATTGCTAATCAGCCGTGCCCCTGTCGAGGTAAAAATCTGCACCCATTGGTCATTTCGTCGCGCAAACACTTGATAAACCGCATTGGCATAGCTCGTTTGAGGCTTGTCGAGAATGCCCAGTTGCACCACCAGTGAGGTATCTTGTCGTGTTTGCACCAGTCGAGCCACCTTGAGAACAGCGTTCCAGCTTCGCTGTTGACTGATCTGTAAGGGAGCCGCGATCGCCATCTGCCCATAACTTCCCATCAGCAGCGTTGAAGACAGGAGGGCGATCGTCGCTTTTCTCCAAAGTGACTTGCGAGTATAACCAGGCACAGAGTTTTTCATGAGTTCCGTTAGTGAATGTGAGTGTGAATTTGCTCAAAATGACTTGAGTAGACACAGCAAAACCTTCCCTCACAGGCTCATTGAGCGATCCCCGCAAGCCAGTGAAGTTGGGTCATCCTGGCTTAAGTGACCTGTTGGAAATATGACGAGTTCCATACGGATGTAAAGCTTTTATCAAGAAATTTGCTCACTGTATGAATTTCAGTCCTTCACCTTCCGTTAGAATGAATGAGATTCCTGACCCGCTTTGAAAGAGGCGATTCACAACGATATTCGCGGCTCACCATATTGAAGGCTCTGTGTTGAGTACTCGCCCAGTTTATGGAAAGCTAGGCACCGCGCATCTTTTAGCGGATCGTGGCTGAAAGTCCTGTACAGTGGTTAGTCTGAGTACACTTTCTCTGGGAAGGTACTTTCTCTGGGAAGGTCATGAAGGACAGGCTGCTCATCTCTCCAGATTTTTTAAGCAGATATAGTGTTTTCTTAATTCATTTAGTTGATTTTCTGTTTGATTGAAAATTGACGCATCTTTACAATGTGTTACACAATGGGAGATACCGTTGCAGATAGAAACGATGTTCAATGGATTCACAAACGTGAAAAATTCTCCTGGAACTGACTTTGGGGAGCGGATGCTCAATGCAGCAGCAAGTGAATCTATCCGTCACCTATTTACCAAAAGTGAGTCAGTCGAAGTTTCTATTCGCTGCTTTCCGTCGAGCAAGCTCTTGCAGGGAAGCATTGACAACTTTAAGATGAGCGGACGCGGGCTAGTGATTCGCCGTGATTTTTGGGTGGAGGAGATGCGGTTTGAGACTGATGCAGTGGCGATCGACTTTGGGTCTGTCCTGGGGGGAAAAATTCGTCTTAAGCAGCCGACTCAAGCGATCGCTCAGGTGACCTTAACCGAATCGGGGATCAACGATGCCTTTAAATCAGAACTGGTCGTCAAGCGGCTGCAAAACATTACCGAACCCGCGCTGATGAATCTGTCTGGCGGCGAGCCTGTCTCGTTTGACGATGTGCAACTCAAGCTCTTACCAAACAACAAAATTCAGATCTTTGCCAAGGCGGTTTTGCCCAATAACACGGTGCCGATTAGTCTGACGGCGAGTGTGGCGATCGAGCGACGGCGACGAGTGGCGTTTCAAGACCCCAAGTTTGAGCCAGAAGCCGTTCCTGAAGCGCTACGCGGCATTTCTGAAATTCTCACAATGGCGTTTGCTGAGATTCTAGACAATATGGTGGATCTCGATCGCTTTGACCTCGATGGTGTTTTGCTGCGAATCAATCGTCTGGAAACGGAAGGCGACAAGCTAATTTTTAGCGGCTACGCCCAGATTGAGCGATTTCCGAACACGGGACGCAAATAACCTGTGCCAAGTGAGCAACTGAGGGATTAGAATAAACCCTGCTTCTACAAGTGGCTCGACGCGACATGCAGGCGACGAATTGGTTTACATCCGGTGGGATTGTCATGGTGCCTCTGTTGGGATTTTCGATCCTGGCGGTGGCGCTGATTTTTGAGCGGATTTCTTTTTGGGCAAAGGTGACAAAACGCCACGATCGCATCATCCGCGAAGTGTTGACGCTTTATCGGCGCAGTCCCAGAGCCGCCTTTTTGATGCTAGAACAAAACACGGATCTGCCGATCGCCCGCATCTTTCTAGCGGCTTTAGAACTCGAAGAGGCCACTCCCGAAGAGTTTCGTCTGGCGTTAGAAAGTGCGGCTCAAGCTGAAATTCCCCTTCTCAAGCGCTTCAACACTGTCTTTGAAACAATTATCAGTCTGGCTCCGCTGCTGGGACTATTGGGCACCATTTTGGGATTGATTGCTTCATTTGCCAATCTGCGTCTGGGCGACTTGGGCGGCACTAATACGACGAATGTGACAGGCGGGATCAGTGAAGCACTGATTTCAACGGCATCGGGACTGGTGGTGGCGATCGTCACGCTGGTGTTTTCCAACACGTTTCGAGGGCTATACATCCGTCAAATTGCGCTGATTCAAGAATACGGGGGACAGCTTGAATTGCTCTATCGTCGCCGCCACGAAAAAGGAGGGTCTTATGCGTCTACCTGAAGAACCGGATTTGCCGCCTCAAATTTATATCGTGCCGATGATCGACGTGATTTTTGCCCTGCTCACGTTTTTCATCATGTCCACGCTGTTTTTGACGCGCTCTCAAGGGTTGCCTGTCAGTCTGCCGACGGCCGTCAGTGCCCAATCTCAACAAGCCGCTCCCGCAACGGTGACGATCGACCAAAACGGCAAACTCGCCCTCAACCGCAAGGCCATTCAACTTAAAGATCTACAAGCTCAAGTTCAGGGATTAAAAGGGAAGAAAAATCAGATCCAGGTGATCGTCAATGCCGATCGCCGCGTCAGTCATGGGCTAGTGATTACAGTAATGGATCGATTGAGAACAATTCCGGGGGTGAGGCTGGCGATCGCAACCCAGCAGCCCTGATCCGTAGGGGTGACTTCCTTCACTGCGCTGCTTGAATCTTTTGCCCTCCAAGTTGCCAATTCTGAGAGACTTTGAACCAGGAGCTAGTGTTCGAGTGGGGACGCTAAGAAGGGGGAGAATGTATTTTAGAAAACCTCTGGCTGACGCTGATTTCTTCACAAGTCTTATCATTGGAAGGAAGCCCGATCGCAGGATTCCTATGAAAGACCGCATCAAAGAACTCGCTACTGCCCTTGCGCCTCGTTTGATTGAGATTCGTCGCCATTTGCATAGTCACCCCGAACTGAGCGGACAAGAACAGCAAACGGCCGCTTATGTGGCTGGAGTCCTCTCTTCCTGTGGGTTACAGGTGCGGGAGTCGGTAGGAAAAGTGGGCGTAGTTGGGGAATTGGCGGGAGGGAGCGATCGCCGTCTCTTGGCCATTCGCACAGATATGGATGCGTTGCCGATTCAGGAGCGCACGGGGCTAGAATTTTCGTCTCGCAAGTCAGGAATTATGCACGCCTGCGGTCACGATGTCCATACGACGGTGGGCTTGGGGACGGCCATGGTGCTGTCTCAGTTAGGTATTCAACTACCGGGTAATGTGCGGTTTTTGTTTCAACCTGCCGAGGAGATCGCACAAGGGGCGGAATGGATGATCCAGGATGGAGCGATCGAGCAGGTCAATGCGATTCTCTCAGTCCATGTGTTTCCGTCGATTCCGGCTGGGAAGGTGGGCATTCGCTATGGGGCACTAACGGCGGCGGCGGATGATCTGGAGATTACGATCGTCGGTGAGTCGGGACATGGCGCAAGACCTCATGAGGCAGTGGATGCGATCTGGATTGCGGCTCAGGTAATCACGGCATTGCAACAGGCGATCGCTCGCACTCAAAATCCATTGCGGCCGGTAGTGCTGACGATCGGCAAGATTCAAGGGGGACGGGCCCCGAATGTGATTGCGGATCAGGTGCAGATGATGGGAACGGTGCGATCGCTCCATCCTGAAACCAGTGAAGCGTTGCCGACCTGGGTTGAGAATATTGTGTCCAGTGTGTGTCAAACCTATGGGGCAAAATGTCAGGTCAATTACCGTCGAGGAACGCCTTCGGTACAAAACGATCTGAAGTTGACGAGTCTGTTGGAGTCTTCGGCCAAGGAAATCTGGGGCAGCGACAGTATTCAAATTATCCAAGAGCCATCGCTGGGTGCAGAAGATTTTTCTTGTTACCTGAAACACGCACCTGGCAGTATGTTCCGTTTGGGGGTTGGCTTTAAGGACAGGCGAAACTATCCCTTACACCATCCTCAATTTGAAGTGGACGAAACGGCAATCTTGACGGGCGTGGTGACGATGGCGAATGCGGCTTGTCGGTATTGGCAGGGATGAGGGATGAGGGATGAGGGATGAGGGATGAGGGATGAAAGAATTGATCTGTTTGGGTCAGCGTCTTTCATCTTTTCTTTCATCTTTAAGTGTGAGTGGCTTTGAGGCAAAAATCATAACTCTGGAGAGATTTGCGATCGACTCGTCTGGCTGCACAGTGGAAGGCGATGCAATAAAATTTTGGAGCAACTGATGGCATCCTCTACCCCACTGCAAGGTTTGGATTTGGTTGATTGTGCGCGGGCAAACGCGAAGCAAGGGGTCGAAACGGCGGCTGATTTGTGCGGCTATGGCTCAGATCTCAATCGCTTTCGACAAGAGTTGGCGGCGGCTTGTCAGCATATGGGCGTTCAGTTTCACGAGTTGAGTGATTTGATCGCAGATGAAGCGCCTTTGCTGCAAATGGATGGAGAAGTCATTGCACCGGATGAATCTTCTGAACTTCTTAAATAATTCTTTGGAATAATGGGCGTTGCATAATGGAGGGATGAATGAGGGTGTTGTACTATGCAGTGTCGATACTGTGGGTCTACTGAGGTTCGCCAGAACGGGAAACGACGAGGCAAGCAAAATCATATCTGTCGCGCCTGCGGTCGCCAATTTATTGAAGGCTATGACCCACCCAAAGGCTACAGCGCAGCAACCAAGCAGGATTGCTTGATGCGTTACGTCAACGGCATGGGATTTCGCGCGATTGAGCGCTGTACTGGCGTGCATCATACAACCGTGATTCATTGGGTCAAGCAACTCGGACAGCAACTGCCGGATGCCCCACAGGAGTCGGAGATTCCAGAGGTGGGAGAACTCGACGAACTAGAAACCTTTGTCGGGTCAAAAAAAACAAAATTTGGATCTGGACAGCCGTGAACCATTTCCGGGCGGGCATTCTCGCTTGGGTGGGGGGAGTCACAGCGCAGAGACGTTCAAACCCTTGTGGCAGATTGTCTGTTGCTGGCATTGCTACTTCTATGTCACCGATGGCTGGAAGGTTTATCCCGGTTTTATTGAGGAAGGCGACCACCTTGTGAGCAAGACGTACATGACGAGAGTCGAAGGCGAGAATACCCGCTTACGTCACGACTTAGCTCGATTGCATCGCCAGACCTTGTGTTACTCCAAGTCGGTCGAAATGCTAAAGCATTCGCTGCGATTGCTCCTCCATTACCTAAAGTATTGGTCAATACCCGTACTCACTTGATTCATCCCTTTGTTCAGCAACGCCGAATAATGCTTTGGAATTGGGCGTTGCTGAATCAGGGGGTGTGCCCCAAAGCGGCGGGAACCCCAAGGTTCAAAGTCCCCCATTTTTGGGGGATTTAGGGGACGAAAAGATGGACACTTCCCACAGATTCATCCCTCCAATCAGCAACGCCTGATAATTGGTCGTTAAACAAAAATTGCCCTCTACCAGTTTTGGATAAAGGGCAAACAACAGAATTTTTGAGACTTTACGGATTCAGAATGGCGGACACGGTGAGAACGTCTTTGTCGCCACGACCTGAACAATTGATCACGATGCGAGGGCTGCCCGTGAGTTGGGGACAGAGGGTGTCAAGGTAGGCGATCGCATGAGCCGTCTCCAACGCAGGAATAATTCCCTCTAGTTGAGAAAGCTTCTGAAACGCTCCCAACGCTTGCTCATCGGTGACGGCGTAGTACTCAGCCCGTGCTGTTTCCATCAGATAGCTGTGTTCTGGCCCGACACCCGGATAGTCTAATCCAGCGCTAACGGAATGCGGCTCGATCACCTGACCATCGTCGTCTTGCAGCAGATAACTCATCGCCCCGTGGAGAACGCCAACTCGTCCCTTGGTCAAAGTCGCGGCATGTTTGTCGGTTTCTACGCCATGACCCGCTGCTTCTACACCGATCATTCTCACGCTAGATTCGTCGATAAATTCGTGAAAAAGTCCCATCGCATTAGAGCCACCGCCCACACAGGCTAGCAGAATGTCCGGTAAACCTCCCCACTTTTCTTGGGACTGAGCGCGAGTCTCCTGACCGATCACCGCATGAAAATCACGCACCATCATCGGATAAGGATGCGGGCCAGCGACAGAACCTAGGATGTAATGGGTGGTTTCTACATTCGTCACCCAATCCCGAATCGCTTCCGAAGTGGCATCTTTGAGGGTTCCCGTTCCCGATGAGACGGGGCGAACTTCGGCTCCCATCAGGCGCATTCTGAAGACGTTGAGCGACTGCCGCTCCATATCTTGCACGCCCATATAGATGATGCACTCTAGCCCAAATCGAGCGCAAACTGTGGCAGTTGCGACTCCGTGTTGACCTGCTCCCGTTTCGGCAATGATGCGCTGTTTGCCCATGCGTTTCGCCAAAAGTGCTTGAGCGAGGGCGTTGTTGATTTTGTGGGCCCCGGTGTGGTTGAGGTCTTCGCGCTTGAGATAAATCTGCGGCCCCGTGCCGTCGGGTCTGGCGTAGTGAGTCGTCAACCGTTCGGCAAAATATAAGGGACTGGGGCGGCCCACATAGTCTTTTAACAGTCCTTGAAGCTCTTGTTGAAAGTCAGGGTCTTGGCTGTATTGATGGTAGGCTGCCTCTAGCTCAAACAAAGCGGGCATCAGAGTTTCAGGGACATACTTGCCGCCAAACTGACCAAATCTCCCCAACGAATCAGGGCGACTTTGAGGAGAAAGAGCGGAGGCTGGCTGGAGATTTTTGGGAAGTGGGGTTGTCGTCACGATTCCTGAATCTTATAGGTGCAATTGATGCCTAATTATAAGCTTGAGGAAAGCTGCGTTACACTGGCCCTTGCTGCTGATTTGGCACTGATTTTTATGGCGAATTCTAAGAAAGCGAAGTCGGGCACCTCTGCGGGCGATCGCATCGTCTATTCCGAATTTGGTAACGCGAATCATTCAGACGCATTGGAACGGGGAGTTCCTGACCTGCCGCCCAATCAGCAAAACATTCGAGTTCAAGTGTCGCGCAAGGGACGAGGCGGAAAAACCGTAACGGTGATCAGTGGATTTCAGTCCAAGGCTGAGACGTTGACAGATCTGCTCAAAAAGCTGAAAGCTCAATGTGGAACGGGCGGCACCGTTAGAGAAGAGACGCTAGAGATTCAGGGCGACCATGCTCAGAAGTTACTTCAGATTTTGGTGCAGTTGGGCTACAAAGCGAAAATTAGCGGCGGTTAAAACGGGCAATTTTTCTCCTTTGCGATCGCGTCTTTTGGAATAGTGACGCATCAATGATCTCTCTCCAAAGCACGAGGGAGATTTGTGCGGCGATTGTCATGCTTATTTAGCGCTCAATAATTATCTAAAACAAAATCTAAAATAAATATTGGAGAATCACTATGGTAGAAGGAACTTCGAGAGACGTGAAGAAGATTGATGTAGGCGATCGTTCCTTAGTGCAGAACGATCCACTGGATTCGGCCAATCTAGATTCGGCAAATGACTCCTATGGAGTGGGCTACGATGGCGGAACTCCGCTCGACCAGGATCAAGATGGCGATCCAATCAATCAAGCGCATGGGGTGGGATACGACGGGACGAGTGCGATCGCGCCAAACGGTAACTCGGTTGATGAGTCCTACGGTGTAGGGTATGACGGCGGTACTCCTGCTGACCAAGATTCAGATCGCAACCCGGTGGATCAAGCGCATGGCGTGGGATATGACGGGCTGGATACAGATGCCTCAAAGCACCATTAAGGTTTCAGTGCGCTGAATTTTCTAAAAGATGGGCGAGGGCACAAACACCCTGCCTTTACCCATCTCTTTGCAATTCCTGGCAGATTGAAGCGATTTAACGAACCTAAGTGACGATCGTGAACTTGCCAGTTGTCAGGTCGTAGCGCCCCCCCACAATCTTGAGCTTACCCTTCTGGATCAAGTCAGCCAAGATAGTCGAACTCTCTGCTAACTTTTGCGCCTGATACTGCACATTGGCGATGATCGAGTTTTGTTCTAAGTCTCCCGTTTTAGCCCTGACACGAGCGACAGCAGGCTTAATTTCTTCGACAAATATACCAATTCGGCCGGGTAGGGGATCTCCTTTTACGGCTGCTATGACTGCCCCACAGCGACTGTGCCCAACCACCACAATTAGTTGAGAACCCAGCACGGCTGTAGAAAATTCTAAACTACCGATCGCCGTTTGACTGGCGACATTTCCGGCAACTCGAACGACAAATAAGTCACCCAAGCCCTGATCAAACACGATCTCGGAAGGCACTCTAGAATCTGCACAGCCCAAAATCGACGCAAATGGATATTGAGCGACGGCAGTTTCTTGAAGACGTAAGCGAGATTGCTCAGGGTTTTGGCGCTTATCATCCACAAATCGCGTATTGCCGTCTAGGAGAAGCTTTAAGGCTGCATCCGGGCTAACAGGTTGAGGTTTTTTAGAAGTCGCGGGGCTTTGTGCGAGAGCTTCTTCTGGATGCCAGATCGATCCACTTCCTGCGGCCGCCGCAATGCCCAGTCCTCCCATTCCTGCCAGATGCAGAAACGATCGCCGTCCAATAAAGCCGTCTATTCGAGTCATATGGTCAATCTCAAGCTATTTCTAATCAATGCAATAAATTTCAATCAATAGCATCGCTACGAGTGATGAGGAGAAATATATCAGAATCCCTGTTCATCTATTCTGGGAACTTGGATTTGCTGACAGGATATTTGAAAAAGTTTTGTTACGAGTGGTATAGGCGGGATTACCTTTTGGAGAACGAATTACGGAACTGATTGGAGTTGATGCGAAAGTAGAAATCATGACAACATTTCTCCTGCATCAGGGGTGAATTATGGCGACGCGGCGTTGGCGGTTTCTCTGGATTTGTTTGATCATGGGCTTGCTGACCTTGACTGGAGTTTTCTCTAGTCGGTTAGAACCTGCCTCGGCTCAAGTTCGCTTTAACGATATTCAAAATTATTGGGCAAAAGCCTGTATCGAGTCGCTGGCTCAGAAAAAGATTCTTAACGGCTACCCGGATGGGAATTTTCGCCCGAATGCGTCGGTAACTCGTGCAGAATACGCTTCGCTGATGGTGACGGCGTTTCCAGGAATTGTGAATGCAACGCTGCCTGCACGATCGCTTCAATTCAAGGACGTTCCCAGTAAGTTTTGGGCGGCCAGCGCGATCGGACAAGCCACTAACGCCAACTTTTTTTCGGGCTACCCAGACGGCACCTTTCGCCCCAATCAAAGCATTTTACGAGTCCATGCGATCGCCGTTCTCGCCAGTGCTGCGGCGGGTTCCACTTCGACGGCTCCGCTGGATCAAACGCTGGCGGTTTTTCAAGATGCTCAAGCGATTCCTGACTATGCGAAAAAGGCGATCGCAGCGGCCACAGATAAACGCATCGTCGTCAACTATCCCAATGTCAAGCAGCTAAATCCTGATGCGGCGGCCAGTCGAGGAGAAATTGCGGCTCTGATCTGTCGGGCACTGCCAGAAACCGCTTCGTTGATTCCGGATCAGTACGTTGCGGGTAAGCCAGCGGTTCGCAGTGAGATTCGCGCCGTTTGGTTGACGAATATTGACAGTGACGCAATGTTTAGCCGCGATCGTCTCAATGCGGCTGTTCAAGATCTCGCTCAACTCAATTTCAATACCATTTATCCCGCCGTTTGGAATTGGGGCTACACGCTATATCCGAGTCAGGTCGCCAAACAAGCGATCGGGCTGTCCGTTGATCCGCGACCCGAAGCGATCGGTTTAAAAGATCGTGACATGCTCAAAGAACTGATCGAACAGGGACACCAACGCAAATTAACGATCATTCCCTGGTTTGAGTTTGGCTTTATGGCACCCGCCGATTCAGAACTGGCCAGTATGCATCCTGATTGGTTAACGCGACGACGAGACGGCACTCAAGTCTGGCAAGAAGGCAAGTATCCCCGTGTCTGGTTAAATCCGTTTAAGCCAGAGGTTCAGAAATTCATTGCTGATTTGGTTCTCGAACTCGTTGACAATTATGATCTCGATGGCATTCAGTTTGATGATCATTTCGGGTTGCCTTATGATTTTGGCTACGATGAGTTTACTGTTGCCCTTTACAAGCAAGAAAATCAAGGGAAACAGCCGCCGATCGACCCCAAAGATCCCAATTGGATTCGCTGGAGAGCTAACAAAATCACTGCTTTCACGGCTCAGATCTTCCAGGCGATTAAAGCCAAAAAACAAAACGTTCTGGTCTCGTTGTCACCCAACAATTACAATTTCTCCTACAATCATTCGCTGCAAGATTGGCGCACCTGGGATCAACAAGGACTGATCGAAGAACTGGTGCTGCAAGTTTATCGAGACAGCCGTCAGGGGTTTATCGACGAGTTAAATCAGCCCGAAGTGCAAGCGGCTAAAAGTCATATTCCAACAGGGGTTGGCGTGTTGACGGGACTCAAAGATCGTCCAGTTGGCATTCGGCAGATTCGAGATCAGGTGCAACTCGTTCGAGATCAAGGATTTGCTGGGGTTTCGTTCTTTTTTTATGAAACGATGTGGAACCTGTCTAATGAATCGGTGAGCGATCGCAAAGCTGTCTTTAACACGCTGTTCTCTTCTGCTTTGCCCCGTCCTAATATTGCTAAAAAAGCTGCAAGTTGAGAAATGGAGCAATCGGATATGAAGTTTGTTCGCTTTGTCACTTCCTAAGTCCTTCTGCCCTCAAGCTGCCAATTCTAGGGGACTGCCGGAGTCTGTGAGTGAAGTGGGATCGATAGAATTCGCGTTGACTTGAGGAATGAACGATCGCTTTACCTCTATCCCAGGGGCGAATATCCTACAAAAATCCAATAATTTGTGAAATTTGGCGTTCTCTAACGGAATCTGTACTTAAAATCGATTCAGTAGTTGGGGCACCCTTTCATGACAGCAGCCACACCGTCCACGACACGCACTTACGACATTATTGGGTTTGGTGACGAAGTTCCGGGTATTCTCGCGATCGTTGCAGCCGCCAGAGAATATCGTCGCAGAATTGGCAAATTTCCCAAATCCCTGATCATGTTTAAGGGCAACTCTCAAGAAGGCGTGGGCGGCCATCTGGTACGAGGCGGATTGGCGTATCTCGATCGCACCCACGTTCCTTCGGATATCCGACAAGCAACGGGTGTAGGGTTGTTTGGCGATCCGTCTCGGTTATATACCGAATTTTTGCAGCGATCGGGCGTTCCTCAAATTGCGCTTGATCCCCGTAAGGCAAACACCGCACTGCGTCAGATGTTGAGCGAAATCAGTGCAGACATCATCAGTCGGGTGCAGATTCAAGCCATTCTCAAACAGGGCGCAAAAATCTCTGGCATTCAGTTGATGAATGGAGAAACTTATCTTGCCAAACAGTTTATCGACTCGACCGTCAACGCCGAACTTGCTCAATACGCGGGAGCCGATAAGCTGCAAGGATTTG
Organism: Phormidesmis sp. 146-12; assembly: GCF_052939495.1. Taxonomy (NCBI): domain Bacteria; kingdom Bacillati; phylum Cyanobacteriota; class Cyanophyceae; order Leptolyngbyales; family Leptolyngbyaceae; genus Phormidesmis; species Phormidesmis sp. 146-12. The sequence continues at coordinate 41,006 of NZ_JBJPHS010000046.1, forward strand.
GCACTTTTGGACTCCCCGAATCAGAACTGCCCGTGACGCTGGTGTTTGAGACCGAGGGACTGACGATCGCCGAACTCAAATCCGTCGAAATGGCTTACCTCAAACGCTTCACCAACCCCAGAGACACCGAAGCACAAAGATTTATGCAGCTTGCCGCCGGGGGCGACGCGAGAATTATAGAGCGCTTCAAAAAAGAAATGTTTGACAGCAAAGGCGCTCTGGCAGATATGAACGTCGGCTCTGATCACATCGATATTTGCAGCAAAGCGTTGTCGATCGCCTATCACGCCTACCGGGGCACAAAATTTTCGCTCAATAGCAACAGTTGTGCCTTTGACTCCGGCAATATCGCCATTCTTCCAGGGGGGCGGCTTTCCTGGAATGCGCTGCTGTGTCATGTGTCCGGTTCTCAAGCCGAAGCGCTGGCTCGAAACGCCGCCAAACCCACGCCCGCCATGCTAGAAGAAATCAAATTTCTCGATCGCTTCTTCAAAAGTCTCGGTGCCACCGCCGTCCGCCCCATGCCAGAACTCTACATTCGTCATGCCGGAAATGTGACGGGTGTGGTCGAACCCCTGAGCGGAGCCAGAATGCTCGAAGGCGGCGTGTCTAGAGAAGAAGCGATCGCCACCTTTGGCTACCCCTTAGACGTGCGCGGCGGCATCGAAGGTCTGGGACTCAAAGCCCTAGAAAGAGGCATCACCAGCATCTCATTTCTCAAACCGCCCCTCTTCAACGTCGGCATTCGTCACGCCCTTCTCAGATCCGTCCCTAATCTTGCTGTCATCAGCCCCGCATCCGGCTTTGATGGATACGCCTGTGCCGCAGGTCGCATTGTCGAATTTAACGTCGCCGTCGGTCAAGGAGTCGGAATCGCCGCCGCCCTAGCCATCACCACCAATCGTGACCTAATGAACATTTCCAACACCGAAGTTCGACAAGTCCTGTCCCAAACCAAGCAACTCCCCATCATCTACGGCAAAAACTACTCGATCGAAGCCTCCCGCCTCCAACAGTTCGAGAAAATGATGATCGCCTAATTCACTCCTCACTCCTCACTCCTCACTCCTCACTCCTCACTCCTCACTTTGTAATGCTTTGTTGTAATTTCGTGCAAACCTGCTCATCTTGACGTAACCTACCGTTAACAATCGCTTTCAACCGACTGCATGATCGATTACAACGCGCTGTTTGATTTTTCGCGATCGCACTGCATTGCTATCTGCGCTTTTCTCGTCCCGGCTAATCTGCTGACGACCTCCCAAACCCTGATATTGACAGGAATGCGTCGTCCTCCGATCCAAGTTTTATTAGCCGCAGGAGTCGCTTCTCTGTTTTCGGGCATTATGGTGCTGCATGTTCTCACCTGGTTTTTAATCGGCGTGGTGATGCCGCCCACGTTTATTTTGCTGTGGCTAGGAACGGTCTGTCTGGGAACTAACTTGTGGGCAGTTTTGGCGAGAGAAAGCTTGGCTCGATTACTCGGTGCGATCTATAAAATTTGCACTAAAGTAGATCTGCCTGCATTCCGCCATTTGCATGAGTGATTCTCAAAACGCCAGCCCAAATTCGCCCAGTTCTAACCAGCCTTCCGACGAGGAAAACTGGCTCGACGACATCGTACCCGAAGTTCAGGAAGCCTCTGATCGACCGCGCTACGTTCGCAAGGTTGATCCCGCAAGTCCGATCGTCATGGTTGAGACGGCGTTTTTAGCCAGTGCGGCCAGTCTGATCTATCTGGTGAATTCCTACTTTCCGATGGGGCCGCTGTTGCAGATTTTTTTCCCGATTCCGATCGCGCTCGTCTATCAGCGATGGGGAAGTCGGGCTGCCTGGATGGCGGCGTTGGTATCGGGGCTATTGCTGTCGGTGCTAATTGGCCCCACTCGCAGCATTCAGTTTGTGGTGCCCTTTGGGTTACTCGGCGTGTTGTTAGGAGCGTTGTGGTATCGTCGCGCTAAGTGGGCCGTTTCGATTCCCCTTGCCAGTTTACTGAATGTAACGGGCGCTTTTTTTCGCATCTGGCTACTGTCTATTTTGACGGGTGAAGATCTCTGGCTATATGGCACCAATCAAATCATTAACCTGTTGGAGTGGGTGTTTCTCAAACTGGGATTATTGATGCAACCGTCGTTAGTGCTGGTGCAGTTTGCAGTGCTGGCGATGATTGTCACCCACAGCGTTGTTTATTTGTTTGTGGTACATGTCGTGGCGTGGTTTTTGTTTGATCGCCTCAACAATCCCATTCCCAATCCGCCAAACTGGGTGCAAGTGTTGCTTAATTCAGAATGATTTCGATTTATACTCAGCCTCAACAAGCGCAGCAGTGGCTTCATCAGTATCAAGGACGATCGCCACTTTTTGCCTGTGTTTTGGGCTTTACCGAGACGGGACTGATTCCTGGAATTTCGGCTGCTGGTGCGACTCCGACCGATCGACAGTACACAGCGATCGCGGATGCAGAATTTCTAATCAATGGGGTGCAAAAATCGCCTCGTTACCCGTTGCCTCCTCTGCATGTGGGCGCGTCTCCCGTCTTAATTTCTCGTGCCATTCTCGCTGCCCAAAACATTCCCATTTATCTATTTAATGCAGGGTTGCCCAATCCGCCTGCTGTCTCTGCGATCGATCTGCAAGGAATGCCCGCCCGCTGTCTAAGTACAGGTCAAGCGATGGAGCGAGCGATCGTCGAACACCTATTTCAACAAGGACTCATCTGGGGAGAAAAACTAGCCGCTCAAGTTCCTGAGAGTTACTTAATTTTGAGTGAATGTGTGGTGGGAGGTACGACGACTGCATTAGCAATTCTCACAGGTTTGGGAATTGATGCCGCTCAAAAAGTTAACAGCAGCCATCCCGTCTGCAATCACGCCCAAAAGTGGCAGCTAGTCCAAGACGGGTTACAGAATTTCTCAAGCTTAAATTCTCACGCACCACGCCCATTACAGAAGTCTGATCAAAACCTCACGCCTCACGCCTCAGACCCGATCGCCCTCGTTGCCGCTGTCGGAGATCCGATGCAAATTGTGGTTGCTGGCATGACGATCGCCGCCAGTCAAACCTGTGGAGTTCTATTGGCCGGAGGCACACAAATGTTGGCCGTGTCTGCCTTGACACAAGCCATTTCCTCAACCCATTCTCTTCCCTGGCACCCTCAAAGAATTGTTGTCGGAACCACTCGCTGGGTAGCCGAAGATCCCACAGGCGATACGGTAGGGTTAGGCAATCAAATCGGAACCATTCCTCTCCTCGCCACACAGTTAAGCTTCGCAAAATCGCGCCATTCCCAACTGCGATCGTACGAACAAGGCTACGTCAAAGAAGGTGTGGGCGCTGGAGGATGCGCGATCGCAGGCCACCTCTTTCAAAACTGGGGACAACCCGAACTTCTTGAAGCGATCGAAACTTTGGCAGATCATCGTTTAAAGAGCGATCAACCACCAGAAACAAAGGACAAGGAATAAACGACTATCCGATTCATCCCTCATCCCTCATCCCTCCTCGCGAAGCGGATTACCCCCAAAGGGGGAACAGATCATCGAAGTTCTCCCTCATCCCTTTCTTAGGAATGAGAATTAAATAACTTCGACAATTGTAGAGTCTCGGATCGCCATCCTCACAAAGTGGGGCAAAGCCCTCGCCAACCCTTCTTCCTAAGAAGGAGGCTAAAGTCTGGTTCCCTCTCTTTGGGGCTACCGTGTACACACAAGTTGATTGATCCGTCATTGCCGAGACCCTTCGCCCCCTAAATCCCCCACAAGTGAGGGACTTTGAGCTGTCGTCATGGCTTTGAACTTTGGAAATCTTTCCTTTGTCAAAGTCCCCCAGAATGGGGGATTTAGGGGGCTGAAGCCGATTGAAACGAAGCGATTCCGGACTTGTGTGTACACGGTAGCTCTTTGAGGAGAGGGTTAGGGTTAGGGTGAAATTTCGGAGTTATTTAATCCACGATCCTTAGTGAACTCTCTGCGCCAACAACTGTTCTTCAAGCGCTGCAATCCGGTTGTAGGCGGCGGTCAGTTGTGCGGTCAGTCGCTGAATCTGAATTTCGGGTGAGAGGGGCTTTTCTCCACCTTGAATCGAGGCCTCGCTGCCCTGATTGTCTACCAAAACATCTTTGTGTTCCATCGACGGATCGCTGTAGCGATGACTCTGATAATAGCGCCCGTTGCTGGTGCCTGATAGGGTGTAGCCCATTCCCTGATTAGGGGTCTTGATCTCGGTGACGACTTGAGAAAGATTGTGAGTTAGCTGCTCGATAAGCTGATACAGGGTATCAATCTTGCTATCCATTGTGCCGATTTGCTGTTGAAGCGTGTCCATTTACTGCCCTACTTCCCCTACTTTTGTTATGGTTCATCTTAGTGAAAAAACCTGCGATCGCACGGTTACTCCCGAATCATTTAACTTTTCATGCAAAAACAAAATGTAGCTCAGGAAACGATTGAGCAACTGCTTTAAGAAAGGCTACAAACTGTTCGCAAAGTTCAGAAAATGTTGAACGAATTTCGTTAAAATAAGTGTTCAAAATGCTTGTAAAACGCTGAAAGCGGGACGCTGTAAAGATCAAGCACTTATCTGCTTCTAGAGTGAAATGAAAGAGCCTGGTTACGATAGTTGAGGATTACAAAGAAAGTTTAGATCAAAGGAAAAAGATCTGCCTTTAAGCCATTTTTTCTGTTCTGAGAAACGAGCTATCACGCCTCACAAAAGCTTGTAACCTCTCCAGAAAAAGTGAGCCGTGCGTTAACCCTTCTACTGGTGCAAAAAAGTACGATCGGTCGTCTAGCTCCAAAGTGAGATGCTGTCTAAGATTTGGAGCAAGTGCTATGCTTTCAGAGAGCCGCTTGATTCAAGTGTTTTTGTGCTGAGTATTTTTGTTAAACGCCGTTCTACTAGAGAGAAAAATGCTGAGTTTTCAAGAATTCTTTGCTGTTTGTGCGGGCACTTGGACTACTGAACGCACCTACCACTACATTGAGCAGAAAGAAATTGAGCGCTCTTACACCGAGTTTAAAGTAGACGCGCTGACGGAAACCGAGAAACAGCGTATTCTCATTCCCTCTGACGAGTCTGCAACGGGGCACTTTCAAGTAGACACCGCTAAAGTGACTCAACCGGACACCTGCCCAGGGTTTGCGATCGCCTTCAATACCGTTTCTGAAAAAGGTGAAGAGGTGGCGATGAGCCTTAAAGCTTTGTTTGTGCCCGATGCCTACATGATTCAAAAAGTCACTCCGGAGGCGCTTTTACCCCTGGCGGCCCAGGTTCCTACAGACTTCAATGGCGACATCATTCAAGGCTTTTACCTGCGAGATCAAGGCTACTCAGAGGCAGGCACGATCGCTGGACGCTTTACCTACCAGACGACTCGCCAAACCCTGGAAATGACGACCCACTACAAGCGATCGGTCGCTGTCGATCAGATGCGGCTCTTATCGCCTACCACCCGCCTGAGAACGATCGTCACTTACCAGCGCCCCCAATCCGGAGAAGTGCCCTCGGTCATGACCCTGATCGGCTTTGGGGTAGAACATAAGCAGTAGACTTAACTTTTTCCTTCATGATGGATCGTCGATCGTTTCTCACAGCCGCCAGCACCTTTGCCCTCAGTACGACGCTGACAGGTTGCAATTCTCAAGGTCAAGCCGCGCTCAAAATTCGGCTGTTAAAGAACTCTATTCCGGCTCAGTTGCCCGGTCAGTTTCGCAAAAGTTTGAACGATCGCCAGGTAGGACTCGACTTTAAGCCAGAAAATCAACTCCAAACGCTGTTCTCACTGCTGCAAGCCTGGAAACAACAGGAAGGCTCCCCTCAAAAATCCCCCTTTTCTCTCCCGTTTTTGGCAAATGATTCGGCAACACCCGACCTCGTGACCCTGGGCGACTATTGGCTAGAAACGGCCATTCGTCAGGGACTGATTCAACCCCTCAATCCTGATAATTGGCAACAGTGGAAGCAACTACCGGATAGATGGCGAGATATTGTGACTCGCAACGATCGCGGCATTCCAGACCCCAAGGGCAAAGTCTGGGCAGCTCCTTATCGGTGGGGCAGCACGGTGATTATCTACCGCAAAGACATTTTTCGTCAAAAAGATTTGCAGCTACCAACTGACTGGAGCGATCTCTGGCGCGAAGATCTCAAAGGTCACATTTCTCTACCTGACCAGCCCCGCGAGGTCATGGGTCTAACGCTCAAACACCTGGGCAAGTCTTACAACACGGCTGATCTCAAAACCGTCCCCAATCTAGAATCTGAACTTCTCAGGCTGCACCAACAAGTCAAGTTCTATAGTTCTGATACTTACCTGCAACCATTGTTATTAGATGACATCTGGTTGGCGGTGGGGTGGTCTACTGATGTTTTACCGTTGATTCAGCGAAACCAGCCGATCGCTGCGGTTTTCCCCCCGTCTGGCACTGCTTTATGGACAGATCTCTGGGTGCGCCCTGCCCGTGTTCAAAACGCTTCAAACCTGCTGTCAGACTGGATCAACTATTGCTGGCGAACGGACGTTGCTACACAGCTTTCTCAATTTAGCTTTGCGGCCTCCCCGATTTTGACGACGTTGAATTCTACAACGCTGCCGCCGGAGGTGCAAAGCAATCCTCTTCTGATGCCCAGAGCAGAAAGCTTAGACCGCAGCGAGTTTCTCGAACCCCTCACCGATACTACGGTCGAGCAGTACCGCCGCCTGTGGGAGACCCTGCGTCGATCCCGTTAGGGCGACCCCGAAATCCTGCTTTGCCAGATGAGTCCAGCGAAAGGATGCAGGCAGCGGGTTGAGGGTTAGAGGCTTTTTCGACGGCTTGCTGAAAAGCACAGGTATAGGCTGCTAATAGCGTTCCCTGACGGTTAAAAATTCTCATGTTGTAGCCATAGCCACTGGACTCTGTTCCTAACTCCTGGACAAATTTGTAGCGCTCTAAATAGTCTAACAAGCTCCAGACCTGCTGGTTGACCACAAAATCTGCCTGACCGGGAGTTGTACGTTGACCAGGGCAGGCCAGCCATTTGTCAAGTAACCTGCTCCCAAACTGAGGCTGGGCGGCGATTTGATCACGAGTCCACCAAAAACTAGGGATGGTCAGATTGGTTTGAGAAATCGAAGTTTCGGTGATTCCTAAAGTGTCATCTGCACAGCGCCCTTGTTGCAGTTTCTCAAAGTCTAGGGGAGCTAAAGAAGGCTGTAGGGCAGAGAGTAAGACTTCTTGTGGGTCGCTCGAAACGGCCGAGTCGGCAATGGCGCTTTGATTTCCCCAGACTAGCATCACCCCAATCAGCGTCTGAAATAAAAAAGCTGTTCTCTGAAGTGCTGAAACCTGCATGGACTGGCCCTTGTCTTGCTCAACTAAATCGTATTCTCAAACTAAGTCGTACGGTCACAAATTGTAGCGATTGTCGTCCCAATCATAGGTAGGTGATTCTGAGGTCGCTGGAATGAGCTGTTTTTGCTCACCTTTGCCTTCTCGCTTGGCTTTGCGAAGCGATCGCTCCACCACATCAACTAGCGTATCCCAGGAGAGATTTTCTTTCCCCAATAGCTGTCTGAGACCCTGTAAGGCACTATAAGGTTCCAGTTCTTCTTCCGTGATTTGTAGGGGAGCCGCAACTCGCAGGGGATCACGCTGAACGGCGACTAACGCTTGACGGACGACTGTGTTAACCTGATTTTTGAGTTCGTTTTTGCCCCGAAGTCTTTGTTGTCTCCAGCCTTTTTCACTGGTGGCGTAGAGGGCGGGTAGTCGGTTGAGCGCGTAGGCGATCACTTCGGCGGTGCTGATGTATTCGACGAGTTTGGCGGGGAGGCGTTGAAGCTGGCGATCGACCTCCTCGACGACTAGAGATTCCATTGCGTTTCGATAGCTGATGGCGCGGTTAAATTGCATGATAGATGGATAAAGTGAAGTTCACAAGGATCACAACGGCTGGCGCGTGTCAAAATTGAAGTCTGCTAGAAGGGTCACCGAGCCGCAAATTTTTTAGTCTGCTCACGCTTAGATTTTTGATCTAGTTGATTTTTGGATACCCAAAATCAGATTGCAACTATCGAATCTGAGCGATCGACGGTTGATCGGCAGAGTTTTTTACGGTTGACAAAAATATGTTTGACCCGCTACGTCGTTTAAAGTTTCTTCCCTGGACGGCGCTGCTTCAGGTAGCTCTCGTGACGGTTGCGATCGTGGCTGCTTTTGATGTGCTGATTATTCAAATCTTTGGGGCAATTCCAGCGGCGCTTGAAGTGTTGACAACGGTGCTGAGTTCTCCTTTGATTTTGCTGATCGAGTTAGCGATCGCCGTTGGCATAGGAGCGTTGAGCGTTGCCATTTTGGAGCGATGGTTTCAAAGAGTCCCGATTACGAATGCAAGTCTCTGGGCGCTGGTTCCTTGTCTGGCGCTGTGGCTGTTGTTGCTCTCATTTTTACCAATTCCAGTCGCGCTTGTGCCTCAAATCAGTATCTTTCAGATAGTCGGAACTGTGTTGGGCGTTTTTTGGAAGGGGCGATCGTACTGGAGATAGTGTGAATTTTCTCAGTGAATGTGACTGAGGCGGCAAAGACGGGAGACGTTGAGCGCTAAACATTATACCAAGGACGTTAGAAGTAGGCTGAAGCCCCGAAACCACTCTGTCCAGAGTCAGCTCGATGAACGCTTCGCTTCGCTTTTAGATCCAGGAACGCCCCCTAAATCCCCCACGAGTGAGGGACTTTGAACCAGAATTCCTCTCTGAAAGTCCCCCAAAATTGGGGGGTTGGGGGGCAGAAGCCGTGAACAACGAAGCGAAAAAACTCTCATCGAATTCACGTTGTCCAGAGTCGAACAAAGTTCAGTGTCCAAAATCCAGAGTCTCAAAGTCCCAAGTCTCCTTCATTCTTGCCACAGTCGTCGTCCTGGTTTGCCGTTTAGTCGCTGGTGGGTGTCTTTGAGCAGGGTGGGAATGTCGAGATTTTGGGGGCATCGAGGCAGACAGTCGCCACAATCATTACAGCGGTTGGCTTTGCTGCCTGGAAACCAATGTCCCGCATTTTCAAACATTCGATAGCGATACTCCCCAAAGGACTTCATGTCGTAGGCGACGGCCAGATTTCTCAACCGCAGTACTTCGGGGATGTGAATGTCGATCGGGCAGGGCAGACAAGCATAACATTGACTACATAAGTCCGTTTTGAGGGTTTCAGCCTGGTGAAGCTCAAGGCGGCTCAGGACAGCAATTTCTTCTGGAGTCAGGGGAAAGGTACGATCTCCTTGAGATACCTGCAAAGGGTCGCTCACCTGTAGAGGCAAGTCCAATTCTGTCGGGTGGGCGGCTCCGACGCTGAGGGTTGTAATCCGAGGGTCACTGAGCAGAAATCGGTAGTTTAATTCTAGGGGCGAAAAGGGGGCACACAGACGAGTCAACGTGTCTGGCGGCGTATAGAGCATTCCAGCTTTGTCGGCGGGGGAAATGATGAACACACCCATATCTTGCCGATGAGCCAGATCGATCGCTGCCGCATTGCGTTGAAAAAACAAAGAATAGTGCAGGTTGACAAACTTAAATTGTTGGGTGGCGATCGCCGCTAAAATCACGTCTAAAAATCCGTGGGTCGAAAACCCGACATGCCGAATTCTTCCATCTGCCACAGCCTGCCTGACTGCCCGCATACCGCCCTTTTCTGCCTCAACCCAGGCGAGATGTTCCCAGGTGTTTAAGCCGTGGATCGCTAAATTGTCTAAATAATCAACCTTTAGGCGCTGTAAGGATTCGTCAATGTGGCGATCGACGATCTCAGCATCGGTAGGCGAAATTTTCGTTGTAATGTAAAGCTGACTCCGCGACAGCCCATTTTGAAGAGCCGTTCCCAAAAACTTCTCACTCTGACCGTAGCCTCGCGCTGTCTCCAGGTGATTGATCCCTAGCTCAATGGCCCGTCTTACCGTCTGTTCTGCGACTTCCTGCGACGCTAGACAGCGCATTGTCCCCAGCGAGAAAACGGACAGCGGTAGATTTGTTTGACCAAAGCGACGATAGTGCATTTAAGGAGAGCAATGAGAAATCAGGACAAAAGTTCTATTCAAAGTCCCTCGCTGGTAGAGAACTTAGGGAACGTTTCCGCATCTGTCAGCGAAGTCGCTCCTACCAATTCACGTCAACCCAGTTTCATCCCTCATCCCTTCCTACTGCGCTTCTCCACTGCTAAAGCGACCTTTTTGAATCAAGTCTTCGGGGCGCAGGGTCGCCAAAAACTCGCGGAAGGCTTTGCGCTCGGCTTCGTCAGCATCGCGATCGACCGGAATCGAAGCATCCGCAATCACTTCTTCCATCACCCAAATGGGACTATTGGTACGGAGGGCAATGGCGATCGCGTCACTGGGACGAGCATCAATCTCGCGCTTTGCCTCACCTTGAGAAACAATTAAGACTGCGTAGAACGTATTATCCTGTAGAGAGTGAATAATAATCCGCTCTAGCTCCATGTCCCAGGTTTCCATGAGGTTGACAAACAAGTCATGGGTGAGCGGACGGGGCGGGGTTTGGTTTTCTAAGGCGTTGATGATCGCTTTCGCCTGATCCTGAGCAATATAGATAGGAAGTGCGCGGCGATCGGTGCCATCTTTGAGAAGCACGATCGGGCTACGAGTTGCCGCGTCCAACGCAATTCCAGCGACCTTCATTTCAATCATCGGTATAGCCTCTAGAACACCTGAAGCAAAGGAGGAACTCTTCATCGTGAAGACCCAGGAGAACCAGGCGTAAGACCTGGCACACCACGAGCAAGTTAAAGTAGATGACCTTAGTATGCCCTGATCTCTGCCCTGATCCTAAATCATCCCTCCTAGATTTTGACAAAATAAAGAAGAGTTCTCGATTTCCCCAAATACTTGAGCGAAAGATTAATCTCAGGACAAGCTGGTAAAGTTTCTTTCATCCAACTACCCCATACTACTCGTGTTTACTGGACTCATTCAAACTGTCGGCACCCTGCACCCGATCGGGGTCGAACATTTACAAATCACATGCCCAGAGCCGTCTGCCGGACTTATTTTGCAGGGATTGGCACTGGGCGACAGCGTGGCGGTCGATGGCGTTTGTCTGACGGTGACGGAGATTTCGGGAACGGGATTTGTGGCCGTGGTATCGCCGGAGACTCAGGTTCGCACGACCCTCAGCCAGACCGAGGGCGGCAGTAAGCGGGTCAATCTAGAAACGTCGCTCAAGGTCGGCAGCAAGCTAGGTGGTCACTTTGTCACAGGTCACATTGACGGGGTGGGCGTTCTCAAATCTTCGGTGCAGACGGCGAGTTCTTGGGAGATGACGTTTACGACAGCGAGCGATCGGGTGTCTCGTTATATTCTCCCTAAGGGCAGCATTGCGGTGAATGGGATCAGTCTCACGGTGGCGGATTGTGACCCGTCAGGTTCCTGGTTTAAAGTAGCAGTGATTCCCCATACGTACGCTGAGACCAATCTTTCTCAACTCCATCCGGGTAGCTGGGTCAATTTGGAGGGCGACATTTTAGGAAAGTATGTAGAGAAGTTTTTGCGATCGGGTTCCGCTTATAGCGAGATGGGCGAAGCTTCTCCTAACGGTCTCAGTCCTGACTTTCTAGCCGAACACGGATATTTGTAGAAATTGGTGTGGGGCGAGTGAGCCGAGAATCTAGCAAAGGAAGAACTCCGCTCCGGCTGCCTAGAGCCTCTGAGCAACCACTGGGAAACTGCGCCACAAATTTCATCCCTCCTCGCAAAGCGAAGTTCTCCTCATCCCTACCGAACGGCCGCAGTAATTTCGTCCAGAATCTCCTTTGCGCCCTGCTCGATCAGTTGGTGAGCCAGTTGAGTCCCCAGCGTTTCGGCATCGGCAGGAGAGCCAGAAACTTCACCTTTGACGATTTTTTGTCCATCGACGCTGGCGACGATTCCTGTGAGCGTTAGCGTGTCGTCTTTGAGAAGGGTGTTGACCCCGATCGGTACCTGACATCCGCCTTCTAAGGCTCTCAAAAAGGCTCGTTCTGCATAACAGCGATCGGCGGTGGGCTGGTGTTGCAACACGTTGAGAACGTTCAGCACTTCTGGATCGTTGGTACGGCACTCGATGCCCAAAGCGCCCTGACCGACTGCGTGGAGAGAAATTTCGGGGGGGATAACCTGGTGGACGCGATCGCCCAGATCCAATCGTTCTAGTCCGGCTACTGCCAGAATCAGCGCATCGTATTCGCCTGCATCCAGCTTTGACAGACGAGTGATCACATTGCCCCGCACATCTTTGAAGACAAAATGAGGAAAGTGATGTCGCAGTTGGGCTAGCCGTCTGAGCGATGAAGTGCCAATGACTGCGCCTGCGGGTAGCGTGTCAAGCTGTTTGTCCTGGTGTTTTTCGTGAACGACCAGCGCATCGGCAGGATTTTCGCGATCGGTGACACAGCCCAACATCAACCCTTCGGGCAAGCGAGTCGGCAAATCTTTGAGCGAGTGAACCGCAAAATCAATGTCGCCGTTGAGCATTCCGACTTCTAGCTCTTTGGTGAAGAGACCTTTGTCGCCAATTTTTGCTAACGCCACATCCAAGATTTTGTCACCCTGGGTACTCATCGTGTGAACTTCAAAGGTGCGATCGGGAAACGCCTTTTGCAACTGAGCTTGCACCCAATGAGTCTGGACAAGGGCAAGCTGACTTTTGCGAGAACCAATCCGAATGGTGCGGTTAGAAACGGGGGTTGCAGTAGGAGACATATCAACGAGTGTTTGAAACAGGCTTCGATCGTGACTCTTTCCACATTACCGCAGTGAGTCGTCCCATTTGTGAGCATTCACCCTGATGGATCGTTACAGATAGTTAAGCATTCGATCTAGGCTCTTTGCTGCCTTGTTGAGCGCTTCTGCTCTCCGACCCGACAATTCTGGGGGACTTTTAGAGAAAGTTTCTCGTTTCGTTGCTGAAATCTTCTGCCCCCCAATTCTGCTACGGTGTATACACAAGTCCATACTCACTTCGTTCTAGTCGGCTTCAGCCCCCTAAATCCCCCA